>NZ_JBALNY010000061.1:66828-69590 GCF_036962145.1 Bacillus sp. JJ1764
ATGTATATATTTGGAATTAAAGATAGAGAAAAATAGGTGGAGATAAATGGGTGTGTTACAAAATCAATTAGAGAGATATAAAAAATTATTCCATATATCAGAGAAACTTCATTCAACCATGAATGCGGATCTCTTGCTGGGTGAATTATTTGTCATCCTCAAAGAGGTTTATCCAAACTACTCCTATATTTTATTGTTATCGCATGATACACATTGTCACAATGACTTACCGATTATGGAAATTGATTATGATAGTGACAATTTCGCCGTAGTTACTGCTTATACCACCGGGATTAATCAGTTTGAATATTCCTCGGATGAGCAGCATGCCATTCTATATGCCCCGTTAAAGGGAAGACAAGGGATTTACGGGGTTTTGCAAATCATTGTTCCTGATTCCATCACATTCCCGGATGAAGAGATTGAGTTTATTACGTTATTTACCAATTGTGCAGGATCCGCCTTGGAAAACGCACGGCTTTACCAGCAGAACCATCAAGTGATTTCAAATTTAAAACTTCTTAATGATACTTCCCAACGCCTAAACTCAAACTCTCGCCTTGCGGAAAAAATGTCTTATGTTTCAGATCAAATTAAAGCATCATTCGAAGCGGAGGAAGTTGGTTTTTTCCTTGTTTCAGATGATCAAACGACGGTAAAGATACTCCATGGAACCACTCGTTACTTTTTTTCAAAGCAGGCTCGAATTTATCTGGATTATATAAAGAAAAAATTTCTCTTAGATCCAGAACCACTTTTTATCGGAGATGTTAATTTACATAAAATCGTTGATTTTAAAAATTTCCATTCTGTAATGGCGATACCGGTTTTTCAGAACGAAATTTTAAGGGGTTTTTCCATCGTTATGCATCATAAACCCTATTTCTTTTCTTTTGAAGCCTTTAAGCTGTTACAGTCACTTATCCAGCATTCATCTTTGGCTCTCACCAACACGTTGCTTCGTGAAGAATTAAGTAGACTAGTCATAACTGACCATCTTACAAAACTGCATTCTCGTAAATTTTTAGATGAAAAGATTCAACAATCAATGAGAGAAGACGAGGAAGGGACCTTTATCTTGGTCGACCTTGACAATTTTAAAAAAGTCAATGATTCTTTCGGGCATCAAATTGGTGATGAAGTCTTAGTCCAGGTAGCAATATTAATAAAATCTGGGATTAGAAAAAATGATATTGGCGCGCGCTGGGGCGGAGAAGAGCTGGCCATTTATCTTCCAGGTGTTTCATTGGAGGAAGGAGTGTCCATTGCAGAGAGATTAGTCGTGATGGTAAACGAAACTTCTACTCCCCATGTCACCGTTTCCTGCGGTGTCTCTTATTGGCATCAGGATTATCCCGACACTTATCAGGCACTATTTAAACGTGCCGATGAAGCCCTTTATTTCGCAAAGGAAACTGGTAAAAACAAAGTTGTTACTCAGGCAGATTATAATAAAGAAGCAGGCTGAGGTACCCATTAATTTGGGTGCCTTTATGGTGTTAAGAGACATATAATATAGTAGATTAAGAAAACGTTTCCAATTAGGAGGAGAAACTTTGGAGGATAAAAAAAACCGATTTGAAACGGAAGTCATTCATGCCGGCTATCAAGATGGTCAGCATCAAGCGAGCCTTGTGCCACCCTTGTATCAAACATCTACTTTCACATTTACAAGTGCTGAAATAGGTGAAAAAAGATTTGCCGGACAAGAAGATGGTTTTATTTATTCAAGATTAGGTAATCCAACTATAAAAATGCTTGAAGATCGAATAGCCGTTTTGGAAAAAGCAGAAGCTGGTTTGGCCTTTGCATCTGGAATGGCAGCCGTTAGCGCTGTAATAATCTCATTAACCAAAACAGGAGATCATATTTTATGCTCCCAAGGTGTTTATGGGTGTACTTTCGGACTGTTACAATTATTAAAGGAAAAATATGAGATTGACCATGATTTTTCCAGCATGGATTCTTTAGCCTCATTAGAAAGAGAAATAAGGCCAAATACGGCTTGTATTTATATCGAAACTCCCATTAATCCTACTATGAAGTTAGTTGACCTCGAAATGGTCGCATCTATCGCTAAGAAAAAAGGAATTCCAGTAGTTGTTGATAACACTTTCTGCTCCCCCTACCTACAAACCCCCATTACCTTAGGCTGCGATATTGTTATTCATAGTGCAACAAAATATATTTGCGGACATGGTGATGTCATTGCTGGACTTGTTGTTGGAAAGAAAGAATGGATTCAGAAGGTTTCAAGGACCACACAGAAGGATATTGGGGGAATCATTTCGCCATTTGATGCCTGGCTGTTGCTTCGGGGAATAAAAACATTGGCTGTTCGAATGGATCGTCATACCGAAAACGCTTATAAGTTATTTGAATTCCTTAGATGCCATCCTAAGGTCGAATCAATCTATTATCCAGGTGACAAGGAGCATAAAGATTATCCCATTATGAAAAAACAAATGAAACAGCCGGGCGGCTTGATTGCATTTTCTCTTAAAGGTTCTAAACAAACAGCACAGCAGTTTATGAATCATTTGAAAATCATTAAAATTGCCGTTAGTCTTGGAGACACGGAAACCTTAATCCAACACCCGGCAACTATGACCCATGCGGTTGTGCCCGAACAAGAAAGGCTGAAAATGGGCATAGGCTCTAATTTACTCAGGCTATCCGTTGGTCTTGAAGCTTGGGAGGATCTAAAAGAAGATCTGGAGCAAGCTTTAGAAAGGATATAAAAAAACTCGCCGCGGCGAGTT
>NZ_JBALNY010000062.1:0-8420 GCF_036962145.1 Bacillus sp. JJ1764
CATTAATAATTACAATTGTGGAAAATTTTTCACCTAAAATAATTACATTTAAAAGATTACTATAAAGGAAATAAAATGTAGTTGAAATTATAAATAAATTACAATTCCAAAAGAATGAAGCTATTATTATGGTCCTAATCACAAATCATATGGCAACCTGGCCACTTTCATTGAAAATTAATTATGTTCTTCTATTGTATATACAAAATTAAAATGACTAATCATCAGCAGTATAAAATGTTTTAATAATTAATTTTTCTCTGGTTGCAGCATTTCCTCTGAGAATTCTTCCTCGTTATTAAATGTTAAGGATAGAATTTAACAACCTATCCAGTTTTTTTAATGTATTCCGCATAGAAATTAGTACTAGCTGTCAAATTAGTCTAATTTCTATTTGGGAGCTAGAAAGATGGAGAAATCAGTTGAAGTTAAACCTCCACGAATCAGTGAAGGAACGATGAAAGAAATGGCGAAGTTTTTCATGAGTATATCAGTGTCCCAAGAATCATGGATGAAAGAAGAAAAGATAGCGAGTTAAAAACATAAGAAGGGTAACCATTTCGGTTGCCCTTTCATACTCTTTTCAGATATCATACCTCAACTTCAATCCCTCTTCTGATTAGGAATGTTAAAAATAAACTGCTTAATCTCACTTTAAACAGCCTACCCGTTATTCATCAATGCTTTTTAGATCACTTCCCCTGCCTATCTCTAGTCTTCTTATCATTAGACTTTCTACCTTTGCCGTCTTTTTTGTAATTGATTTACATGCTCTTATAATTCCTTCACGCGAATAAAAGTCAAATTTCCACCTGCTATAGACTAAAATCGTCAATTGCCTGGTCTATTTCATCTTGTGATATACCGATATAGCGCTTAGTAACAGACGGTGCAGAATGGTTAAAAATATCCTGCAGCATGGCTACATCCTTTGTTTTCTTATAAAAGTGATAACCGAATGTTTTTCGAAGGGTATGTGTTCCAATCTCTTCCAGTCCTACTTCATTAGCAACTTTATTTAGAATTCTATACGCCTGCACCCTAGTAATCGGATTACCGCCCTTCCTGGAAGGAAAAAGATAATCTTCTTCGTCCATGTATGCAGCATAAAGGGCTATTTCATTGTGCAGGGCTGCATTAATCTTAAAGCGCTTATACTTATCGGTCTTACCTTCTTTAATTTTCATGTAGTCCTTTCCCAGGACGTCCTTAACTTTTAACTGCAACATATCACTGATCCGCAGGCCGCAATTAATTCCCATGACAAAAAGAAAATAGTCGCGCTTTGATTGTTCTTTTAAAATCCGCTTTACTTCTTCGATCTTGGCTTTACTTCTAATCGGCTGGACAGTCGTACTTTTATTGTCGTTCATTTTATCCCTCCTTATGTAACAATTACATTCATTTCGATACATTAAATATACAATACGTTACATTCAAAAACAACAGATTTTACCAATTCGTTTAAAACCTTGTTATATCATTATTTTTGCGGGGTTGTGAATGTATCACTTTTTCTATTTTGTTACATTCATTTAAAATATGACTTATTATTATCCAATTTTAAACAAATTCAATTACAATAAATATATAGGCTGGAACGTTCCAGGGAAGTTTCAACCAAATACTTAGACAATTACTTCTATTGGTTTCGATGGCTGGATTTAGGAGAGGACTTAGCATTTGAAAAAGAAGTGAAACAAATGCTTGTTTTGGCGTTCCAAAATCAGGTTTTACTACAGTCGAAATGTTAAGGGCGTAAAAATAGACCTCCTTTGCGGAAGTCTATTAAATAATTTATCTGTTCCAAGGACAGCTTGGGTCTTCACAGGGCTCATCAGGGTCAAAACCTGTATGTTCAAATTCAAGATGAAAGCATAACCAATGCATTTTTTCGAACAATTCGTAGTTTTCTTTATTAACAACGACTGGTTCATTACATCTTACGCAAATTGGATATTCTGTTTTATTCATTGTTCACCCTCCAAAGCTAATTTTTAAATCATTGTAACTCAATAATCATATTGGTAGATGATTTTATTTTAAAAACAACAATATTTACGAAAAGAGCCAAAATAAATGATAAAAGAACGAAATTCAGGCATTGAAAAAAACAGACACACCTTATTCTGGAAATAATTTATAACTAATTTAAGAATAGGAGATTGAATAGATGGAAGATATAGTAAAGGCTATCGCTAAATACCCAAATAAAGAAATGTTTTTAATCGAATGGGCAAACGGTTTTAAAATAGAAGCTGAATTAGATACGATTTACGAAACATGCAACGACCTGGAATATGGTGAACCTGGCTATAAAGAGTATAGAGCTAGCTGTTTTAGAATTAAAAAGATTTTACAGCATTCTAATGAATCAAGAGACTTGAAACTTACGGAAGGCCACCTATACGAAGTTTCAATGGAAGAACCGCCTGTTAGTTTATTTTTACTCTCAAGTGGTAATTTAATATGGCAGAATTCAATAGGGTAATTCAAAAGAAAAAGGGTGACAACAGTTTACGATTTCCGCATCGTTCTACACCTACCGAATGATCTAAAAAGATACCATTCTGCTAAATACGCTAATTTGATCCCATAACGACGTGAGGTGAAATCCATGCCCGAAACGGCTTTCGAAAACCTTAAACAAGCCGCAAAGAAGCAGGCTTACCTTCCAATTAAACTGGCTGAACTTTCTTACCAGCAGCCTGAAAAAGCACTACGCCTTTTAAGAAACTGAGGAGAAGGTAGGCAGCCTATCAAAAGTTTATTCGAGGAAGTTACTGATTTTCTGCAAAATGAAAAACGCCAGGATTAAACCTGGCGCCGTTTCATTAATCTAATAGGCGTCCCATATCAGCGCTGCTATAAATTTCATCTGCAGCCGATAGTCTATCATGTAGTACTTCGACAATCACATCCCCTAGTTCCTCAATATTCTTTATTCCCGAACCATCAATATGGACGTGAGTATCTCCGAAACTAACGGTCTTGCTTGAAGAGTTATTAGTTGTTTTAGCACTAGTTACAGGGAAGTTCTTCATTTGATTAACGGAACCCGCACCTACACTGTACCCACCGCTGTCAACGAATCCATAACCGGCTGCAAGGGCTGGCGCGCCTGCAAATGCCTGGCTCATAGATCGGTGAAGGGCTCCGGCTTGCTTATAAACCCCTTCGGCTAGCGTACTCATAATTTTACCGCCGTTATGGGTCAATTGGCTAAACGGTCCTGTTTTCGCATCAGAGAACGGCAGTAATTCCCTGGCCTTACTTAGGGCTCCTTTGATAGCGTCAAACGGTGCTGAAGCCATTGACTTAATACCGTCGACCAGTGTTTTCATAATGGCCTTACCGCTATCGAAGAATAAGTCTTTCAATCCACTAAAGAAGTCTTTAACCCCAGACCAGACGCCTTTTAGCATACCAAGCATATTGTCCCAGGCTCCCTTCCAGTCTCCCTGTAAAAGGGCTACGCCTGTTTTAAACAGGCCAGATATGATAGACCAGCCGATCTGTATAACACCTTTTATGACATTCCAGACGCCACTTATAATTTCAGAAATGTACTGGAAACCGCCTGTTATAATGATTTTTGCTGTATTAATCCCTGCAGAAATATAAGCAGAAATAACAGCCCAGGCTATTTGTATTACGACGCTTATTGTCGTCCAGTGGGTGCGTACCCAACCTACCAGGCTGGCAAATACTGAAACTATGGTATTAATCACGTCCAAGACGATAGGTAAAATCATTGTCTTAAAGTTACTAAACACCGTAAGTGCTACAGACCATAACTGCTTTAGGACCGACATAACACCAGCTACGATACTGCTCCAAAGTTGCTGTAAAACTGGAAGGAAGGCTATAAGTTGCTGTTTCACGACACCCCAGCCGCCTGCCAGGTTAATCAGATAACCGACCAGCAGACCTATCGCTGCAGCCACTAACCAAATAGGACTCATTTTCGTTACAGCGTTCCAGACGCGCGTAGCTATGGTTACAATCTTCGTCTGCAGAGCAACCATTTTTAAATATCCCGCGTAGACCAGCAGCGCTGACCCTACCCCGAAAATATACGGTCCTAGTGTTTTAAAGTTATCAGCCAGGTAACCGATTGTAGCCGAAGCAGGCCCCTTTATCGCATTAAATAGGCCTACTATCATACTTCCAGCCGTAGAAAAAGCGTTCCATATGGCAGAACCGACCTTCTGGGTCTTTGTAATAAAGGAATCTATAGCTCCGCTATCCTGCAGCCTGCTAAGAAACCCTATGAAATCCCCTAAACCTACTTTCGCCTTTTCAAAGAGTGGCTGCCCTAGCCGTCGACCCATAGACCCCATAAAGTCTGCAGCATTTGATAACATTCCTTTGAACGACTTACTTTGCATTTCCATACCACCCTTAAATCGCTCTTCCATAAGACTAAACATGGCAGTATTAAAGGCTTTCATATCAGTGATCTGTCCCTTATTGTTAATAGGGCTTGTACCTAACATTTTAGCCTGGTCTTCGATCATTTTCTTTGTAATACCGAACTCTTTCATACGCTCTAGTTCGCCAGTCTGTGCGTCCGCTACGGCTTCCACGGCTTGCATTAAGTCTTTCCCCATAACGCTTGCCATGTCGCCTGTTATTCCTAACACTTTCTTAGACTCAATGCCATATGACTCTAAACGGGTCGTAGCGTCTACAATACTAGGAATCTCAAACGGCGTTTTAGCAGCGAATTTTTGCGCCCAGGCTAATTGTTCTACAGCCTTCTGTTGGCTTCCCATTACTACAGTAAGCGTATTTTTGTACTGCTCCATATCGGCATTAGCGCCTACCATCCAGTTATAGGCCCCTTTTACCGCCATGCTACCTGCTACGGCTGCTATTACACCCTTTAAACCAGATAGACTGTTTCTTAATGTACCTGCTGCTCTTGATTGTTCGTGTATTTCATTCGTAGCCGTCCTAACCTGTCTTGCCATTTGTGACATAGACGACCCGGTCCTATGAACGGAACTATCAAATGATCTAAGATTACTAGACCCAGTGTCTATAGAATGGCCAAAAATTTGCGTATCTCGTATCGCTTGCGCCATGCCGCTGGAATAGCCACTGGTATTTAAGTTAATCCTAGCGCCCATTACAAATTCTCTTGCCATTTTTAGACCTCCTTTCGTTAGGGAGACCTAAAAAGAGCATAAGTCTCCCGGATGTAGATCGTTTTCTAGGTGATCTGCACCTGGGAGGCCTATGCTCAACTCCTCGCCAATCGTTTCTTTAACGTCGTAACGATGAAACCGACAAATTTAATTTTAAAGTTATTTCCTTACCCCTCTGTTACCCTTTCGACCACCGCTGACCCACTTATCATGTGCCTGCTTATGCTTAAAGTCGTTTAGTTCCTTTTCACTCCTTTCTAACTCCTGGATACGCTGCTCTTTAGCCTGTAACTTTAACTGTAACTGCTGATTTTCGTACCGCCATTCTTCCAAGGTTTGTGTCATAGTTTCCCTCCAATTTCATTTTTGGCTTTTTTATACGTAACCGACGGGTTATTCAGGTCTGTCCATTCTTCTAGTGATGCAGGTAAAACCCTTACGTCTTGGCTTTTCACACCCTCGTAGATAGGAATTGGTCCTTCCACATTCTCCAATGCCCTTTTATAAACTGGTGCCAGTATGTTGTTAGCGTCGTATCTATCCCACCATAGTCCGTACGGACGCAATAAAAACTCATCAAACCCTAAAGGCAGTTTTCCTGTAACTTGTCGTCCAAAAAGGGATTCGGCCCCCATAACTTCTTGCTTGAATTCACCTCGAAGCCTGTAAAACTTAGTTAACGCTTTTTCTACAGCAACCAGGTAACGGTCCCGTGCTTCAGTAAGTTCTGATAATTCTTCTTCCATATCAACCTGTAAACCACTGTTTAAATAACCGTTGAATTGAGATTGGACCGAATTAAAAGTAATTCCTTGAAAATCCATTTTGGGATTCTTCTCGCCGATTTCACTAATAACACGCTGGTATTTTGCTTCGGCTACTTTAATTTTTGTCTGAGCCTTCGTTAATTCTTCGAAAACGCCTTCCCCGTTAATTTGACGGTCCATAAGGGATTTTTCTTCGGCTTTCGCTTCTTCAACTTCTTTCCTTGCTGCAGCACGCTTCTGGTCGTTTTCTTGACAAAGAGTTTTATAAGATTGACTTCTTTCTTTTGCAGTTTCTAAAAATGAGAATTTCATAGGGTAATTCCTCCGATTTTAATTTATTTTAGAATCAATTCTACAAGCGCCTTAACACCCGATTGCTGCCCATTAATGGCTTCATAAATATGGTCAATACCCTGTTCACAAAGTTTGTAATAAGTAGGTTTAGAGATACCTAACTTAACAGCCGTACGAGAAGCAGGGATATCGTGGACCCAGCGCGCATACACACAGTACTGGACTTTCTTGTCAGGGATAGTCTTTAACGCGTCCTCGACTATAATCTTATTGAGTCTGCGACCGCCTACGCCATCGCCCTTAATTGCATTGTCATGGCGTAGTTCCGAATAGTCCGTTCCCTTAGAACCGTGAAAGATTTCTAGGGTCTTTTTAATTGCCTGTCTACTAACATAGCCTTCTGTGAAATGGTCCATTAAAACCCCCTAGCGATTACGGTAAGCTTGAATTAGCGTATTTCTAGCGTTTAGCCATCTTAAAAGACTGAAAGCCATTCCGTCTAAATGCTCCACTTCTTCGTTAATAAAAAACAGGTGCTTCTCTAACTCTACTTTTCTAAGAAAGACGCGAACTTCAATGTCCTTGCTTCGGTCAGCCCAACTTACTGCTTCCCTATACTCTTTTATAGAAGAAGCCATAGAGAACAGCGTAATTAAATGGTCGGACTTTAAATCGTCCCAGTCGTATTCTTCCAGGGGTCTTGTAGCCAAATACAGGCAATCGTCAATTAATTCTCTAGCAAGATCGTCTGTAAAACCCTTTTGACCCCATAACTGCTTTAATTCTCCGCAAAGGTCTTCCAGAAGTTCCTTTAACTTTTCTACCGTTTGACCGGCACCGGCTTTTTCTTCAGAACCATAAAGTATGTCTGAAATCTGCTTGTCCAATTCGTTTACAATCATTTTTACACCTCGTTTTTTATGCAAGATTTACGGGAAATCTCTGTCTTTAAAACCCTCTTAAACGTTGATAAATCAACAATGTATAAAATTCTGCATAAATGATTTAAAGTGATTTATCAAAAATCCTTTAATATCAACATTTACACTTTCACTCAATGATACGGAATATTTAATTTGTTACATTCAAACGAATACTGTATACAGAGATATACACTTTCTATTCGTTTTCAGTTACACGCTGCTGTGCCTGTCTTGATCCCCAGGAATCCTGGCTATTTTTTAGGCTTGCAGCCCGTAATTCCGCGTTAATCTTATCCAGTAAGGTTTCCTCTGTATCAACGTCAATACTATTCGCAGTCGCTATTAATCTACGAAGTTGCTCTAATAATTTAAGAAGATGAGGATCTTCTATCGAGCCCATTTGATATTGACTTAGTACGCCATTTTTTATCCTGGTCTTAATTAGGCCCTTCTTACCCTGTGCGCGCTCAATCAACCAGCAATGCGATAAATAACTATCTAACTTAGTCCTGCAAAGACTTATTTCTTTGATAAGAGAAAGGTCTTTTTTATTAATCAAATCCTCAAAGGTGCTTTTCTCTTCGTCAGTTAAGTATTTCGCATAAAGCCCGTGCTTACGGGAATTCTGTGCTACTTTTTCGCGCCCTTCTTGCGTTTTTGGACCAGTACTGGAACCTCCGCAAAATTTACAGCGACCATAGCCGGGATGGTTAGTGCCAGCCCCTGCTATTGACTTACATAGACCTCCACGCCGCTTCTTCCCACCGCAACGTAAAACTAATTTTCCTTTACGATCATCAATAAAGTTTTTCTGGTCCGCTTTCGGGTGAAGTTCCCGTTTCTTCTCCATATCAGAAGGGTCAAAATTTCTTTCCATGCTCTCCCCCCTTTACCGCTTGTTATCGCAGTTTACTTTTCTTCAACAAAAACTGCTTTGTTTTCGTTTACCAGCGCATGTGCGCTTAGGTCGCTAAGAACGATAATTTCGCCTGGCTTGGCAATCTCACCGCCAATAGTCACTTCAACTTTCAACTTTACTGATTTCATGCTAATCCCCCTTTCTTATGGACTTTGTTTTGCGTCTTCTGGGGTGCTGCGGGAGGGAAACCCCCTTCCCCAGGGCTGGAAAGTTACCAGCCTGCTAGGTAACACCCTCCGTTACATGGAAATTACCCCTACCGTGTAACCCCTCGAAGCGTTGGCGCTCTAAGGCTCACCCCCTTTGGTTACACCGTTACACGTTACAAACGAAAAAACGGTACATATATACGTAAATAAATATT
>NZ_JBALNY010000062.1:8449-30613 GCF_036962145.1 Bacillus sp. JJ1764
GTACATGGTTATTTATATAAAGGTGTAACTATATATAAATAATTAATAATAAATACTTATATATCAGTACTTGGTACTGGTTACACCCGCCATGTAACTCTGGTGTAATCGGGGGAAACCCCGTGTAACGGATCCCCCTATTCTGCTTCTCCTTCTGCTTCAATTCGATCTATAGGGAAACGCAGCATACGGGCTTTTGTGTCGGAATACGGTAAATGTGTGACCATTTGCGTCTTTCCGTCCTTCCCAGTAATGAGGTAACCCGCTTCTTTCCACTCTCCCAGGCAGCGATTAATGTCAAAGCCTTCCCGCTTTAGAACGTCGGTTACCTGGCTTCGTGTCATGGCCATAAATCTTTTATCTAGATTCCACAGACCAGGAAAACCGTATTTCTCATCAGCGTTGTTATCCCCGCCAATTACCCAGAAGTAATTCTTATTGGCTGCTACCCAGTCACGAAGCACGTTCATGGCTTTTTCGTAATACGGAGCACTGTCTGTCTTCGTTAGTTGGTCGAAGCCGCATTCTGCTACAATCGTTTCGATCTCTTCCTCCGTGATCGGAAGCCTTAGCGCTTCGGCTGCTATTTTCGCCGCCCTTTCTACTGCAGCAATATAAGGAATTTTCCGCTCGAGTTTAGCGTCTAATTCGTGGCCGCTCTCCTTTATTTCAGAAAGAGTATTTTCTATGTCCTCAAAATACGCCTTTCGCCATGACGACCATTTAGCGCGATTATTCATGACGTACTGGACAAAGGCTCTACCAGGGTGCCCGTAATGCTCGAAAATAATGTTCATGACTTTCCGCTTAAAAAGGGCGTCATGCTCTCCAAATACGGAACCTGTAAACTCTACCGCTCTAGCAAATACCCCGCCGTTTTCGCTCATAGATGAAAGGGGCGCTTCGCTGGTGAGGAATAAGACGGTTTTAATTGTCCTTGAAGCCTGGGACCCATTCGAATTGTGGCCGCGTCCTTTTGCCTTCCCTAATTCGACCTGGTGGACCGCATTTATAATGACATCTGGCCGTGTTTCGTGTACGTCCTGCAGGAAAACGGGAATATGACGCATGGTCGAAAGGACCTTTTCCAGTTTATCTTTTGTAATATCCATCCCCTGTACGATCAGGCTTTCCGCGTTCGCGTTATAGTTGATATTGCCCCAGACGCTACCGGCGATACTGTCCGATAAGGTTTTCCCCTGGCTACTCTCCCCGTGATTCGAAAACGTGTAACCATTCATTTCTAAAACGGGAAGTAAAGGAGGGATAAACGCTTGAAAGAGTTTATATAACGCCCACTTCCGCCCTTCCAGTAAAGGGATAATGGCTTTCCAACCTTCCAGGGTGCCCTGCGTACAAAAGGCTTCCGTTAGTTGCTTTTCCCCTTCCCCAGGTGCTTGATAAAGGATATCTTGTTGCCCTATTACGTCGTTTCCGATCACAAAACTTTGAAAGTCATTGGTCCAGCCGAAATGTTCTAAAAACTTCTGGGTCGGCAGATCGTCCGCGTGAGCCGCGTCAAAGTCGTGCAAATAATCAATAATGTCACGGGCTGAACTTTCCTTTACGTCGAAGCCGTATTTCGAAAGTTCTTCGATAAGCCCCTTCTTTGTGGCCATCTTTGCACGGGGCACCGTAACGGTGATATACCGACCCCTTACTGTCTCAAATTGGATTTTCCAGTATTCCTGGCCGTCCTGGTCATTAGTTAGAACCTTCTTAATTTCTGGCGCCGTACGTGTAACGGCTTTCCAACTAAAACTACCTTCGCTGTATTTCTTTTTAAACAAAATATTGTCTTCGATTTTCCACTGATCTAACGGCGTACGATCGCCTGTTTCCTGTTTTTGCTGCTGTTTTGCTCGCTGCTTTCGCATGGCTGCCTGCAGGGAACGTCTTTTTACTCCTGCCTTTATAAGTAGCGCCGTCATGCGCTCATAATCCGCAATAAATGCCTTTTCTAGAAACAGAAGATGATCGATTATAATAGGCTCTAATGCCGCCCCAGCGTCCTCTTTCGTCTTGGCTGCAGCCGCTTCGATCGCCGTTATAGCGCTCTGCTTGTCCTCTTCTTTGAGGGCTTCCAGGCCGATAACAATCGGGCTTTGCACTTTATTAAAAAACTGGCAGCCCTGGCAAAATTCCAGCCCATGCTCTTCCTGTATTTTTTGACAAGTAACAGGCCCCGTATCATTTAATGCGTGCTGTATTTTGGCTTCTGTTTCTTCGTAAGAATAACGGGGATCCTTTTGGCTCCATTCGTGGGCTGCTTTAGGTCCTTCCTCCGTTTTAGCTACGATTGTCAGCATTTTATACCAGTTAGGCTCTGGAAGCCGTTCTGCGTTATCCTGGCAGTGTTTCATGAAGCCGCAGCCTTCTATAATCGGCTCTAATATTGCCTTTCGTTCTGCCCTTTCTGTAGGTGCTGCTGGCTGCCGTTTCGGAACCTGGCTTTCTAACTTACTGATCGCGTCCTCTAATTCCTGGACGGTATAGCGTTTTTCGATAGCCTTCAAAATCGTTACAGGCTTGATATGGTCCTTCTGCTTATGGTTGATAGAACCTGGAATACGCAATACCCTAGCCAGGTCTGACGTGTTATCTAACTTCCAGCCGTGCTTCTCCTTCGCAAACTGGATAAAAGCCCTTTGAAACCGTTCCGAAAGTTTCTTTACCACTTCCCGATCTGCAGCCCCTTCTGTAGAAATTAATTCGGGGAATAACCAGTAAGCATGGAGCCCCCCGCCGCTATGAACCAGGATTGATGGGAACGGAAACGCTGTAAGTAACTTAAGTTCTGCTTCTTCAAATGTAGGAAGGTTATCTGCGCTATGTTCCCCTTCTACACAATCAACATCTAGCCATACACCAGGAACGGCTATTACGTCATCAATCTTTCCACGCTGTCCTTTCTGAGGGCTTGTCCCCAATACCCCAAGGGCAAAATATAAATCTAGTTCTCTCTTATTCTCACTAAAGGTGACAATCTTATCCCATGCCCCTACCTGAAAAGCTGTAGTATAAAATCCACTCGCCCCTTTATAAGAGATCGCTACGTAGCCTTTTTTAATACCAGAAAAAACTGTTTTTAAAAATCCCGCTGCCGTTTCAGAATCAAAATTGTTCATAACGACACTTTTGTAGGTATCTAGTTCTGGTTGCCCCGTTCCCCCGGCAGCCTTATTTTTTACTGTCATACTGCCTTCACCTCTCTAATCTGTCTCTTTACTTCTGTCATATCGCCCATGTCCTCTTAAAAATCGAAAAATAAAGAAGGCTCATAATGCATAAGTACAAAAATGCACTTATGAATTAGAGAGCCTTCTTGGACGTGAAATAATCCAATCTTTTCGACCCCAGCAGAACTTTAATGTTCCACCCGAAAAACTAACCTGTATAAATTGGTACAGGTGCCTGTTCTAGTTTTTCTCCCATCAGTTTTTGTTGGACGAACTGATCACCAAACGCCCTTTATTTTTCTTCATCAAGATACTTAATTACCTCTTCCCAAAGTTGTTTTACAGGCTTTCTACCTTCACCCCAGTCCTGTAGTAGCTGTAGTGCTGCTTCTGGGTTACTTTTAGAAAGTTCACCTAGTTTCACTGGTAGGTAAGCGTTCTTTCTAACTGTTTCTGGGTCGATCAATAGCATTTTTTGTCACCTCCAATTCTTAAATTTTCACTTAGAGGAGGTAACTTATTCACCGGTAACCTTTATTGTGTTAAATTTCTTTTAATGATAAAATTAATTAACTTTTAATTCGTAATAGCAGTTGGTGTTTGCCCGCCAGCTGCCTTTTCTTTTTTCTCTAGTCTCCTAAGTCTCTTTCTAACGACATTATTCATCTTTCCAACAATCCCGAATGAGATATGACCATACTTCTCTACGCTTCGAATGCATAATTCTCGATCATATTTCTCTATAACGTCTTCAAATAACTCCATATAGGATTTACCTTCTGTTACTTCAACTTCATAAACTTCGCAGGTTTTAACAAGCTCTTCATACAGACGGTTTAGCAAGAACTCTTGGTTGGGCATTTATAACACTCCTTGCTTTTATTTCAGCTTTAATTAGATCATGCATTAATTTTTTATACACCATTAATCTCCTTCTTCTGTAGGTATATTTTAGCTGGCAATTTCTTAGATGGGTGGTACGACATTCTTTCCGAGACTTTTTTTGTATAGTAAACAATCCGATTAGTCACTTCTTTTTTCAATTCAAACCCCTCCAGTTGTTTTGCGTCTGCCCACGCATTATTAAATTACCATTCGTTCATGATTTCTCTCATAGCACGTTTTGACTCTTCATAAAACCAGTACCTTTTCCCTTTTTCCTTACGTCTTTCCAATACCTTCATTCTTGGATCGTGTAGAAACTCATTTTCTAAAAAGGATTTACTCATACAGGTCCTTTTTGACATTTGATCAATATCCCAAGTAAATAAGCTTTCGTGTAAAGCTGATTCAAGCTTTTGGTTAATGTATTCCTTGATTTCCTCGTTATTTAAATTCACGTTAATTTCAGCAATTGGCAAACTAATTCCCCCCAGTAACTCTAATTATGCTGAATATGTTTCCCTGAGCTTCTGTAAAACTTCTGTTGGAATTTTTTCTCGATAAGCAGCAGCTTTTAGTTCAAGAGGATCAACATTGAGTATTAAAGCTAAACCTTCGTTTAATCTATCTCCAGCAGGAGCAGTTTTTCCATTTTGAAGTTTACTTAAATAACCTTTATCGGCTTTAAATCCAATTCTTTTTAATCTTCTTGAAATTTGAGCAAGAGACAAATCTGCGTTAATAATTGCTGACTTCAGTAGTTCAGAATAATGCATTTTTACACCTCCTATGTCTAAGAAATAACCATTGACTTTTTGGTCACTACCCCTGCGACTACATAGTACAATACCAGTGACTTATAAGTCAATAATTTTTGTGTACTTTTTAGTCACCAATGTTGTATTATATTATCAACACCTACTACAATTTTAAAAAAATAGTTTAAGGAGAAGAGATTTAATGAAATATTCAGAGTTACTATCGGAATACATTGAAAAAAGTGGATTTAGTTTAGGGGAGCTATCTCTGCGCTTAAAAAATAAAAATTTAAAGGCAGACAGATCATACTTAAGTAAATTAAAAAATGGAGCAAAGCCACCAGCCTCTGATGAGTTAAATAGATCAATTGCAGAAATTACAGGTGGAGACCCAAAGACCTTAATATGGGCTGCACATTTAGAAAAAATCCCAAAGGATATGAAAGATTTTTTTCTTTCATTTGATGGTAGTGTAATAGCTGCTGCTGTAGAGCTAGAGAAAAAGTTCCCTGGCTTTCTTCGAGGTCAAATCGAAATTAGTCCAGAGATCAGAGAGTCTATGGAATTTCAGAGACTTAAAACTCATATGGAATTCTGGGGTTATCAACTACCAGATTTTATGGATCAAACAGAAAATAATATTAATAAAATTGAACATTCGAGTAAAGAATCCATTCTTTATAAATCTTTCTTTAATTATGCAAAGGGGACACTTAATTCTTGTCATTGCCCCTCAGAGGATCAAGTAGGAATAAGAAGTACTATCCTCATGGCGTTTACATCGTTTGAACTAAGATTAAATGAAGTTTTACTAAAAGCCATCCAAATAAACGGGACATCATCAGGGGTAGGAATGAATTACCTAAAGGACTTACCGTTAAATACGAAGTTACGAAACCCTCTTGAACAGTATTTAGGTTACGATATTTCACGGGAAGCATTTTCTATAGACCTTTGGGAGTGTATAGATTTAAATACTAAGATAGCTTTTAATGAGGTCCAAGAGATAATATCAAGGGATAAAGCAAATTATGTACTAGGCACCATAGACGCAGCCATTGTCTCCTTAAACAAACATGCTAAACAAAAAGGAATTGACTAAAAGAAAGTTGTAAAAATATATTTGCGTCTCTTAAAGGAGGTGTTGCCAAACATTTTCAATCCCCCTATAAGCGTCTGTCCACGCAATGAAAGGGAAGATACTAATGAAAATGCATAAGTCTAAAAAAGATAAGGATTTATATTACTACTATAGTTCAAAAGGCGAAAAAAAGTGGTGCTATCGATACCGCTATTATGATTCACTAGGTAAACGAAGAGAGAAATCATGTCAGAATTTTAATAATGAAAAGGATGCTTATAGAGCATTGCTGGAAGTGAAGGCCAACGTAATTAATGGGGATGTCAAACAAGTGGAAAAGGCCAATTTGACAGTTTCAGAATGGTTAGACATTTGGTATGAAACTCATAAAAATGACTGGAAAATCACTTCGAAACAACAAAGAGAATCAGCGATACGCCTGCAAATAAAACCCTTGCTTGGTAAATATAAATTAGCAGAACTAGATAAAACCACTTACAAGCGTGTTTTTATAAATGAGCTGTTAAAAAAGTATTCACCTGGTTCAGTTCAAATATTTCATCGAATATTTAAAACCGCTATTAATGCGGCTGTTGACGATGAAATTATTCCAAGAAATCGATTTAATAAGATCACCATTGAAACAGATAAAAAAAATGATAATTTTCTTACAGCAGAAGAATTAAAACGATTCATTCATGATGCAAAAAGATTAGGTACAATTACTACCTATTCCCTCATTTTACTGCTGGCCCATACCGGTCTTAGGAAAGGCGAAGCACTTGGATTAAAGTGGGAAAATATTGATATTAAAAATAAAACTCTTACAGTCGAGCGTACTAGAGATAATAACGGAGTAAGATCGCCGAAAACAAAAAACAGCTATCGGACCATTTTGATTGATGAAACCTTAATTACTCATTTGGAGTCGTATAAAAAATGGTGTAAAGCCACAATGCTGTCTTTTGGAAGTCATTTAAAAGATGGCGATTTTGTTTTTATATCTTATCAAACCGGGAAACCGATATCTGAAAATCTAATTGAATACACAATGAATTTAATTACAAAAAAAACAGGCTGCAAACGAATTACAGCCCATGGATTGCGTCATACACACGCAACTATTTTAATAGGCCAGCGGATTCCTGTAAAAGTCATCGCTAACCGTTTAGGGAATACCCCACAAATGATTTTAGACATTTATGGGCATTCTTTCAAGGACTTAGAAGAAGAATCAGTCCAAGCTTTTGAACAAGCATTAAGCTTATAATTGGGGAAACTTTTGGGGGAGGTTTTTAAAAAGAGGCCCACAACCCCCATAAACTCTACGGTTTGCAAAGAGGTTGTATTTTACTATAATGAAGGCATAAAGGGAAACTTTTGCCGATTTTTTCTGGTACATAGAGTGAATATGGAGGTAGTAAATATGTCAAAAGATAGTTCATTTGATATTGTATCCAAAGTAGATTTTTCTGAAGTGACCAATGCCATCACCCAAACAATGAAGGAAATTGGAACACGTTATGATTTTAAAGGCAGTAAGAGTGAGGTTTCACTTGATAAAGAAGAACTGGTTCTGATTTCTGACGATGAATATAAAATGGATCAATTGAAGGATGTCTTATTTAGCAAGTTAATTAAACGTGGTGTTCCAGTTAAAAACCTTGATTACTCAAAGGTTGAAAAAGCATCCGGAGGCACCGTTCGCCAACGGGCCAAGCTTGTACAAGGAATCGATAAAGAAAATGCAAAAAAAATTAACACGATTATTAAAAACAGTGGAGTGAAAGTAAAAAGCCAAGTCCAGGATGACCAAGTCCGAGTCAGCGGTAAAAACCGAGACGATCTGCAAAAAATCATTTCATTAGTCCGTGAAGCTGATTTAACCGTGGATGTGCAATTTATTAATTATCGCTAAAAAAAACGGCAGGAGTGATTCTTCCTGCCGTTTTTTTTTAATTGATTTGACCTCGTTTTGACCGTCTTATAATTAATAAAAGAAATATTAGAACTAGTAAAGCAGCAATCGCTATAGCTGATATAAAAGTTACATTTAGCCCTGTTTTTTCAGCAAGTACATAAATTTCAGAATTATCACGGTCAATAATGATATTGTATTTCCCCTTATAGCTGCGGACAAGATCACCTGCTAGCAAACCGCGAAGCTCTTTGTTCCCTTCTACCTGTTCACTAGTTAACGTGACTTTTTGCGATTTTTTGGTATTATTAATCGCAATAATGGAGGTCTCCCCCTTGTAAACACGTTTATAAACGATCATGCCCTTTTGATCATAAAGCATTTCCATGGATCCTTTTGTTAGCGAAGGAAGCTGATCTCTTAACTCAGCTATTTTCGTGATGTAGTCTATAAGGTCTTTTTCAGCCCGAAAATTCATTTGCCTGCGGTTATCCGGAATGTCCCCGCCAGTTAAAGCAATTTCAGTACCATAATAGACAAAAGGTATTCCAGGTGTGGTATAGGCGTAGGTTAGTGCCGTTTTCCAACGGGCTCCGGGAAATTGCCGTTGCTCGACAATATCTTTCGTAAACCTTGTTGTATATTCGTTATCGAAAAAATTCACATTCATCTCTGCATTTTTATCCTCACTCAAAGCTGAACCGACAGATTGATCTGTCGTGGCAAAGACTATACGAGTTTGATTAATTTGGTGGTAGTCAAACATGCTGATAATCCCGGCCTTTTCATATGTGTCGGTGTTCACTGTTGATGTTTCAGGAGTACTCATTCCAACTAGGTAAAACCCCTTTTTCTCCTGTTTTACCGCCTTGGAAAAGTCACTCCAGAAACTCAGCGGTACAGCATTGATTTCTGGAAGACTATAGCCATCAATATCCGTTTTATGGATCCACCATTTGGCCGCATCAATTAAATACTGTTTCACCTCTGGATTTCCTTGATTAAGATCCGGAAGACCATCCACCCAGCCATCCTCAACCTCTTTCTGATTATTCCAATCTACTATAGCCTTCTCCTTATGGAACCAGTCTTGCTTGCCAGAAGCGCGTGTCCATGGATGGCTTTTTGCAACGTTATTAGCAACAAAGTCGATGATGACCTTCATTTTTCTTTTGTGTGCTTCCTTTACTAGCTTCTGCATGGTGTTTAACGAACCAAAATGCTCGTCCACTTTATAGAAATCCTTCACCCAGTACCCGTGATAGCCATTGTCTGCATTGTCAAACACGGGCGAAAGTTTGATAGCCGTGAAGCCCATATCCTTTATGTAATCCAGTTTATCAATTACTCCCTGTAGATCTCCACCATTATAATTGACTGGATCCTTTGAATTCACACCATGGTCATTTGTTATGTCACCATCATTAAAACGATCTATCATAATGGAGTATACAGTCTCGTCCTGCCAAAGTCGTTGTTCCTTTTCGACTTTTGCCGATACAGGTGCAGTTGTAAACAGCAGAGCAAAAATTAAAAGTACAATTATTTTTTTCATAAGATCCCCCCGTTAAAAAAGGAAGAGGATTCCCTCTTCCCCACACCTATTTTAATCTAATAAAACAGTAAATTCCAAATATAAGTCATTTATTTTATTGGACTATATTAATATTATAGTCTTTAAACCATGTGTGTAACTGAACAAAGTAGGCCAATAACTGCGGTCCCGTCATCAATTGGCCAAACCATGGCTCTCTAAATGATTTTCCCCCTGACTCCACAATCGCTTCAAGTTCATCCTTTTGAAAAAATTCATGTAATGCTGAGGATTTATCTTGTAATATATCCCTCATTAATTTTTGAATCGCTACTGTATATTCCGGATTATGAGTCTTTGGATAGGGGCTTTTTTTCCGGTAAAGAACATCTTCTGGTAGAATTCCTTCAAAAGCTTTCCTTAAGATACCTTTCTCCCTGCCACGGTACATTTTCATTTCCCAAGGGATGTTCCAAACATATTCCACCAGGCGGTGATCAGCAAATGGCACCCTAACCTCCAAACTTGCCCCCATACTCATCCGATCCTTCCGATCTAGCAAGGTGGTCATAAACCAAGTCATATTAATATAAAATAATTCCCGCCGTTTTGCTTCTTCTATGCTTTCCCCATCCAACTTTGGAGTTTCGGCAATTGCTTGATTATATTGTTCAATACCATATTCATACAGATGTAATTGATCTTGCCAATGCGATTTTAATAGCCTTTCTCGTTCGGTGACTGAACGCATCCATGGGAAACCTGGGCGCTCTAAATCCTGCTGACGATGAAACCAAGGATACCCTCCGAAAATTTCGTCTGCACATTCTCCAGATAAACTAACAGTGAAATCCTTTTTTATTTCGCGGCAAAACCAAAGCAGGGATGAATCAATATCAGCCATTCCTGGTAAATCTCTCACATGAACAGCCTCTATTAGTTCATTAGCTAATTGTTGCTGCGAGATGATTTTATTATGGTGTTTTGTAGCAAATTGATCGTTCATTTGTTTAATAAATTTTTCGTCTGATTCTGGCTGAAACTCATTAGCAGAAAAATGCCGATCATTTCCTTCATAATCAATGGAATACGTATGAAGTTGACCTTTATTTTGATTGTTAAAACCTTGAGCAGCAATGGCTGTTATGATACTTGAATCAAGTCCCCCTGATAAAAAGGTACAAAGGGGCACATCGGAAACAAGTTGTCTCGTAATCGCATCTGTAACCAAAAAACGGACTTTTTCTGCCGTTTCGCCCAAAGTATCCTTATGTTCTTCACTTTTCACATTCCAGTAACGCCAAATTTTCAACCCACTTTTTGATAATGTTAGTGAATGGGCCGGTCTTAATTCTTTAATACCTTTAAAAACACCAGATCCTGGCGTTCTTGAAGGTCCTGCACCAAAAACCTGGGCAAGCCCTTCTTGGTCAAGCTCTGTTTTCACTTCAGGATGTGCCAAAATCGCTTTGATTTCTGAGGCAAAAATGATTCCTTGATGATGCTCCTTGAAAAAGAGCGGTTTGACTCCAAGCCGGTCACGTCCTATGAACAATTGCTCCCGTTTACTGTCCCAAACAGCAAAGGCATAAATCCCATTAAGATAGTCCACACAGCTTTCTGCCCATTCTATATAGGCCGTTAACAGGACTTCAGTATCAGAATGACCTTTAAAGGAATATCCTTTAGTAAGGAGAATTTTGCGGATATCCTCGGTATTATATAATTCGCCATTATAACAGATCGTGTAATGGTGCCCATCCATTTGCTTTGTCATAGGCTGTCTCCCACCAGCAGGGTCGACCACGATTAGCCTCTTATGTCCAAAGCCAACATGGGTATCAGCCCAAATGTTCGTTTCGTCTGGGCCTCTTTTTGATAGTGTCTGGGCCATTTTTTCAAGTGTATCCGTATGTTTTTTCATTACTGTTCCAAAATCAATCCATCCTGATATCCCACACATTGCTTTCTCCCCTCCACTAAGTCAGCTGACCATAGTTTCAAATTGTAGTTTTAATGTATTCAGCCCAGATGAAATGGTTAATTGTCCAAATGGCAAAATTGTTTGTAATGGTTTTCATTTAAGATGGTTATAAAAATTCCTAAAGATGTCTAAAAAGAAAAGTGAAAGCATCTGGCACGGAGGTTAAAGATGAATCGACAGCAACGAAATGATCTATATGATCTGCAAAATAGAGCTTTTACCGAAGGAACGGTAGAACAAATGAATGACCAATGGATTTTTTTTGATGAGGAAACAGAGGAAGCTTCGATGTTGGAGGATTTCCTTCAGCAGGAAATTGAAATCTTTCGTATGAATCGTTGGAAAAAAGGCGTTCTTCACGAAGACGGAAAAATAAGGATAGGCAACGAAGTAACCATGCTGCGTGACCATGATAAAGTCAGAATAAAAAAGCACCTAATCTATTCGCTAGAACGGCTATTAGATGGAATAAATGATGATGCTTTTATTCAATTTGTGACCACATTAAATTCTTTGCATTTTTCCATTTTTGATTGCATTTATTGTTATAATCATCTTTCCTTTCTTTCGGATGAAACACGAAAGGATGGTGTTAATTTTATGGTTTTCGATAATCAGGAAATGATTTGCAATGTACAGCACCACTTTTGTTATTACGAGAAGGTAAATGATCGATTTGAGTTCACGTTAAATACCGGAAAGCGATTAGTTATTGAAAAATTAATCAGTTAAAAAAGGCATTGGAACAAGTCCATGCCTTTTTTCATTCTACCTTTTATTATGGATTCAAGATTGACATTGGCAATTTATCGAATCCAAGATATAAAACTAACAGCCATGCAACAATAAACTGAATCCAAAATATTGAAGTTCTTCGGTTGTTAGCTATACGGCTAAGAATCATTTCAAATAATCCGATAATCCATAGTCCTGCAACTGCTTTTAAAATGTACCAAATATCAATTTTATACACCATAAATAGAAGACCAACACCTGATGCAATAATTAATAAGTATAAAACGCGCAAAATCATTTGAATGACTTTAAATCCTTTTGTTTTCCCACTTTTATGTAATGACAAGGCAACAAAAAATAATATGAGAGCCAAGGCCCAAGCTGTAACATGACCGTGAATCATTTCTTCCCCTCCTATACCATTTATCGGAATTATCATACCATAGGCCTGATTAAAATGCGAAGAAATGAACTGTATCGATGTTTGATATATAAGAATCTTTATTTGGGCGAATGAATCACGTTATATTCGCCTATACATAGGATAATAAGAATAATAAAAAAAGGGTGTTGTCTATGCCAGCAATTGTTGGAGTTGCACAGGTCATCACACTCGGGAACAGTTCTGTGTTTCATATTGGGGATGTTTATAAAATTATGCCGTTTTCCGCAGCCAAAACATTTTCTGGAGCTGGTTCCTTTAATACCGGAGATCGACTGGATGTTCATAATCGCTTAAGCAATACGAATACGTATGATCCTGATACAATTGATCAACCCAATGCATTTAATATGTAATGAATGGGTGGGATTTTATGAATTTTTATATTCAACAGTCCATTCATATCAATTTTATTAAAATTGGCGGCGTAACCAATTCTTCTATTCTGCAAATTGGCAGTGCCGGAATAATTAAGTCATCTGCCTTTTTGTATAACACAGGTGGCTTTACAAAACCAGCACCAGCTACAATCAAACCAGGGGAAATAACTATTACAGCACAACCCGGTTCGGAATCACTTGCTCCTGCTGTACCTTTACAGGCCCCTGTAAGAACAGAGTAAAAGGATAAATAGTTCTAACAAACATTGTGATAAATCTAAGCATCTGGACATATAATTTAGTTGCCTATTTATTTAAAGTTAAAGGATATCTCCGGGTGAGGTGGTGTATAATGTATCAAGATTTTTCTCAATATCTGCAATGGCTGCAAAACTGTATACAGGCCCACGAGGCCCGAATTGCCTCACTTGAGAAAACAGTTCAAGTTTTACAGAATGAAATGAAACAGCTAAACGAGAAAAAAATGATTCATGTGGACCGTATTGAATATAAATTCGACCAACTAAAGGTAGAAACTTTGGAAGGAACATTAACAATAGGGTTAAATCCAAATGATTTATCTGGAATTGAAGACTTTGCCATACAAAATCAGGCCATAAACTCTCCATTATCCCCGCAAGCACAAATGCAGCGATCAATGAAAATTGAGGATGCCATTTATCAATATTTAGATAAAGAATTGCCGCAGATCATTGAAAATGAACAAAAAAACTTGAACCTCCCACCTAATGAATCGATCTATTCCTTTATTAAAAACGATATAGTGAACCAGATCCCTAAAAGAATAGACCATCATTTGAAAACAACTCACCAAACGGATCGAACGATGGATGAGGCCTCAATGGATGAACACATAATTGAGATAGTAAAACAAGAAATTGCCAACGGGGTGCATTTGTTTTTAAGCAATCTTCCAGAAAATATGAAGGGAATGAATCCAGAATGATTTTTGAGGTCTATAACCGTGAGCTTTGTGTAGGAAACATAAAAATCACTGGGGTTGCCAGTTCCTCTATGGTGTTAATTGGAGATACGGAAACCATACAACTCGCTTCTGCATTTGATACCCCAGCAGAATCGTTAATTATTGGTCCATTTGTTCCACTGGCACCGGATGTGACACAGGGTTATGCTACAACGAATATCTAATGTCGATTACTTACATGTAATGATTGCATCATTCTCTTCCATTCTTCAGGTAGGAGACTCCTGTGTTGTTAACGGCTTTTCTAGAGCATTGGCAGTTCAACGGGAAGCAGAAATTTTTTACGGCAATGAAGGCAATTTTCCATCCTTTAATATTTCTTCCAGACATATCCCACTTCCACAAATTTATGAAAATGTATCTACTTTACCACATCATGTTAAACCGATTATAAAAGTAAATAACGTTAATATTATTGGGATATCGAACTCCTCTGTTGTTCATGTTGGCTCCACGAAACAGATATCTCTGGAAGCAAGAGTAAAGCATATTCGCCAGGAGTTACCTTATGGACATGAACAAGACATGGTATAGTCGCATATGTTACCATATGGCAAATACCAGATTGTTAATGGAAAAGGATGTTACGTATGCCAGCTATTATAGGCCCCGTTCAAATTATGAATGTTACCGGAGGAATTGTACAATTTGGCGATACCCTCTATATTTCTCCAAAATCAGGCTCCAAGACATCCGGAGGTGCAGGCGGTTTTAATACAGGTGGTGTGGTTGTCACCAACAATGGCATAAGCGGCACCAATGTACTTGACTCGAAATTAGTGGATCAACCGATCGTGGGTAACAATTAAAAAATGACATAAACCTTGCGAGGTCTATGTCATCTTTTTATTGTTATTCTATTTCTAAAACATGAGCTCCATCAAAGAAAAATAAATACTTTTTTGCAACCTTCTTTTTCCATATTTTCTCAATTGCTCTTGCATATAAATCAATCTGAACTTTATACCGTTCCTCAAGAATAGGTTTTGCTTGTTCGAAACCACCTCTAAATCGATCGGTAATTCCATCAGATTTATAGTCAATTAAAACAAGGCCTTGTTCATCCTCCAAAATGCAATCGATGATCCCTTGAATAAAGACAGATTCACTAGGACCTTCCCAATCAGGATAAACATCCTCAGCTTGCAATGAAAGGGTGAATGGAACTTCCCGGTGAACAGCTGCTGCCTGAAAATACCTTTGCCCTAATGACGTTTGAAAAAATTGTGCAATTAAGGATGCATCTAGGACCTGGGACTGCTCCTGAGTTAATAATTCATGATTGACCATCCATCTTAGCTGCTCTTCAATTGACGAAATCGTAACTGGCATCGTCAAATCAACATGCTGCATGACCATATGCATGGCAGTTCCCCGTTCAGCAGGACTCAAGGATTTTTCCTGCATAAATTTCGGCCGTTTTAACATTGATTTTTTAACATGCCGCACTAAATCTGTTCCACTTTGTTCATCAACTATTTCTGCATAGCGTTTGATTTCTGAAACGGATTGCTTAGAACGGCGAGAAGATGCACTTTGAAAAGAATACTCCCAAGAAAGCCTTGATTCAATTTCTTCAGCATTTTGAGAGATAGTAGGAATCATTTTCCCTTGTTTAACCATTTCCAGTACATCATCTTCTTCATCATTTTTCTCCTGATCCTGTACCTTCATTTTGTCAGCAGTAACGATCGATAGCTTCCATGATGACGGATGATGGGTAATTTCTTCCGGGACCAACACACTTGGATCTTTACCATCCCGTAATACTAGGCAGTCCTGATGGCGAATTAAAGCAGGGCCTATCCAATCCAAATAACTCATCGCCCCAGCACGTTCATAGTCCTTCAATAACCATTCACAATGATCAACTGAATCATTCCATTGCTCCACGTTTCTGGAGACATCCTTTAGTGTAGCCGTCATGTAAAACTTTTCTTTTGCTCGGGTCATAGCCACATAAAGCACACGCATTTCTTCTGCGAGCATTTCCATTTTCTTTTTTCGCTTAAAGGCAATTTGCGGTAGGGAAGGATACGTAATCCGCTTTTGCACGTTTACATATTTCGCAGCAAACCCAAATTCTTTATCAAGCATAAAAGATTTGCGGATATCAGTCATATTGAAGTTTCTTGCCATCCCAGCCATAAACACGACTGGGAATTCGAGTCCCTTACTACTGTGGATCGTCATGATTCGAACAACATCCTCTTGTTCACCAAGTGCTCTTGCTGCCCCTAGATCGTCTCCCCTATCCCTCATTCTTTCGATGAATCTTAAAAACCTGAATAATCCTCTGAAGGAGGTTTGTTCATATTGTCTTGCCCGATCATATAATGCCCTTAGGTTTGCCTGACGCTGCTTTCCTCCTGGCAATCCACCGACAAAATCATAAAACTGGGTATCTCGATACAACTGCCAAATAAGCTCAGATAAGGCTCCTTGCCGTGCTATCGTACGCCATTGATTTAGATGATCATAGAAATGGCGGATTTTATCGTAAAACATCGCAGCCTCATCGGGCTGTTGTCGGCAAATCGAAGACACTGCCTCCCAAAACGAACCACGCTTATGATGAATCCGAATCCTCGCCAATTCTTCCTCATTCAGGCCTACAATCGGTGATCTTAATACAGAAGCCAATGGAATGTCCTGGAAAGGATTATCAATTACCTTTAATAGAGACAGCATAATTGCCACCTCAGTGGCCTCAAAATACCCAGTCGACAGATCCGCATAAATTGGGATACCTCGCTGCTTAAACTCTTCCATAATTTGAGGTGCCCAAGTCATGGAACGAAGCAATATAACAATATCACGATATTTAATCGGACGACTTGATTTTGTTTTTGTGTTAAAAATGGGAGCTTGTGCCTCAACCAACTCTTTTATTTTTGCAGCCATTACTCTTGCTTCAAGCTGAGACTGTTCAAGGTCTGTCTTATCGAATTCAAAGCTGTCAGTCTCAGTTTCTGAACCGGAATCTATGACAGCTTCATTTTTTTCATCATTTTGATCAATTAACAGCAGTTCAACTGGAAATGGCTCATCGTCTGGGTAAGGGGCCCCATTTCTTAGTTCTGCGGCCTCATCGTATTCAATTTCCCCTACTCTTACTCCCATCATTTGCTTAAACAAATAATTGGTTGCATCGAGAACTTCTTTTCGACTGCGAAAGTTGCGGGCTAAATCAATTCTAAGCCCGGCTGATGCCCCATCTGGTTGAAATCGATTGTATTTTGTCAAAAATAGATTAGGTTCAGCCAAGCGAAACCGGTAAATCGATTGTTTCACGTCACCAACCATGAATAAATTACCTTGCTCTTCTTCTTCCTGAGCCACCAGTTTCAAAATGGTCTCCTGCACCATATTCGTATCCTGATACTCATCCACAAAAACCTCTTTAAAATGCCTGCGGAAAGCTAGAGCTGCATCTGAAGGCAAAAATTTCTTTCCCTCAGAAATGTCTCCCGTTAATATTTTAAGACAATAATGTTCCAAATCAGCATAATCAACAAGACCTTTTTCTTGTTTTGCTAACGTAAATCGTCTGGAAAATTCCTTTACGAGATAAACGAGTGTCTCAATTAATGGGAGCATGTCCTTCATATCCCTTAAATAACTTTCCGGTTTTCTTGAAAAAAGCTCATCCTTAAGGTCTTGTAATTTTTTCTTTGCCTTGTCTCGAAGCTTTTGAGCTTTATCTGTTAAGTCTTTATCATACGTGTCACCTTTCACAGGTTTCGCTCTTGTAAAAGACCACGTCTGCATCGCTTCATATAGAGTGTTCCAAGAATCCTGCTTAGCCTGAATCAGGGTATCAATAACATGAAGGTCATCTAAAAAGTTCTCCGCTCTTGGGGCTGGACCACCAGGAAGTTTGGTTAGTTCAAGGCCACGTTGGATCATCTCTTTAGCCGCCTCAAGTTGAAGTTCAATATCAAAGAGCAAGGCTTGAATAAATGGCAACTCCTCCATTTTTTTTACATCATCCACCTGATACATGGACACAATAGACTGCAAATATTGCTCGGGAAGCGGATTTGCCTGGGCAAAATCATAGATGCCGCGGACAATATCTATTAAACCTGCATCACTCCGGTCATTGGTAAAAGAATCTACCAGATTAAAAAATGCATCATTGTTCTCTTTCCCGTATTCCTCTTCAAACAGGCCATCCACTACTTCATCTCTCATTAATTGCGCCTCGGTCTCATCGGCAATGCGAAATCCCGGATCAATATCGATTAAATAATAATACCTTCGGATCACTTCCATACAGAAAGAATGAAGCGTAGAAATAGATGCCTTATTTAATAGACTTAATTGCTTACGCAAATGCCGAGATCCCGGATTTTCATCAATGGATTTTTCTAACGCTTCACCGATACGATGCCGCATTTCTGCTGCAGAGGCATTGGTAAACGTCACCACTAACAGTTCATCAACATTTATTGGATTCTCTTCTGCGAGAATTTTCCGGATAATTCTTTCTACAAGAACAGCTGTTTTTCCAGAACCTGCTGCGGCGGCAACAAGGATTTCCCTTTCCCCGGCAATAATCGCCTTCCATTGATCATCTGTCCATGTGACATCTACCGGTTTAGGGGCGATTATAAGTTTACTCATCTTCTTGGATCTCCTTTCTGATCAGTTCCAAGACATTTTCCTTCGAATAGGGTGTGAGAACCCGAAAACGATTTTGTTCAATCGATTCATCAAATTGGCAAACAGATTTATAGGAACAAAAAGTACAAGGTGTTTTATCTTTTAATTTATACGGAGCAATATCAATTTTTCCCTCTGTAATAGCGTCACCTGTTTTATGATAGATACTGCGGACATATTGTTTTAAGGACTCAAATTCTTGTAAATTGGCAACCTTTGATTTCTTCGACAGCTGCCCATCCTTTTTTATACCTGCAGCAATAATATGAGAATCCCCTGAATCAAGAGATTGGTCCATCAGTCGAATCACTTCTGGGTCACTAAGCATTAAACCATTCATTTTAAATTTTTTCATGATTTCTTTCTCAATCTCATCCAACGACAGCAGTTTAGTTGAATGAATAAAAGGATTGTGAACATGAAAATAAAGTACACCAGCCGGACTCGCTTTCATTTCTACCAGTTCATTTGAATGTGTAACAACAATATCTAGGTACGTCAGCATTTGTAAGGCAAGTCCATAATATACTTCGGTTAAATTGACGTCTTTTTCACTTGATTTATAATCGATGACACGTAAGAAAGTGCTCTGATCTTCAGCTTTTGCCTGGTCAACCCTGTCAATCCTCCCCGCCAATTCCATTCGCTTTCCATTTCTCAATGAAAAAGTTAATGGCGGCAGCTGTCCCTTTGAACCAAAACTTAACTCTAATCCTATCGGAGAAAAACCGCTCACCTTGGCATGTTCACTTAAGACAAGGGAAGCCCGGGTTATGATTTGCTCCAATTTCCTTTTAATGTAATGATGGCGTTCTGAACTTAACAGAATTTCATTTTGCAATTTAGGTGCGATTGTCTTCACTGCTTCTTTTGAAAGGACTTCACATTGCTGTTTCGATAAATTTGCCCAAGACAATTTTTGCTCATTAATAATATCCGATATTTGTTTCAATGCGGCATGGAATAACTCCCCAATATCTGGGGCTTCTAATCGGAAAATCTGTCGCTCATACAGCTTTAAACCGTGCTGGGCAAAATGTGAAAAGGCACAGCCATTAAATAATTCCATCCTTGAAACGCTGGCCTGTATAACGTCCCCATATAATTTATCAGCGGATTCCTCCGATAGTTGAACCGCTTGATTCGTATAATAAAGACTTGAAAAGACCTTTTGAGCCATTTCTTTCCTATTACTTTTTAGATAGAAATTATAAACATCCCACCAAAAATCAAATACAGGGTAATTCCGTTTTTTTAATTGTAATTGTGCATTCAAATAGGAAATGGTAGTCGTAAAGTTGGAAATAAAGTCAAGCTGCTGTTCAGCCGGTAGCTCGGCTGGGTCGGTCACATAATATTGCTCATTTACATTAGGGTACATATCTTTGATTCTTTTAATATAAGATGACGTTATTAAGGCTTTCCCTTCTTCATTAGCAAGTGGGTAACTGATGTACATCCATTCTGACGCTGCCGTAAACGCCTTATAGGCCAAGAAATGTTCATCTAGTAAACGTGTCTTACTTCCCGGAGCCACATGAATTCCGGCAGTTATTAGCCACTCCCTGTCATCATCAGCAAGAATCCCTTCATCGGAAAATTTTGCCGGCAGAACTCCTTCGTTAACCCCTACCACAAACACTACTTTCATCTCATTTAATCTTGATTTCTCCAAATCTCCAACAAGCACCTGGTCAAGCGCTGGGGGAATTAGAGAAAAATTCAATGATTCAAAACCAGCTTCTAAAATGGCAGCAAACGTTTTTAGATTAACTTGTTCATCCCCTAATATCTCTACATATTGATCAAGGAGGTCGACTACGGCATTCCAAACCTGTTCATGTTCGCGTGCCCTAGTAAGATTGCCAACCTCTTCGGCCGCCGTTTTCCAGGCTTCCAGTTTCACTGGTACATCTAATTCTTCCAAAAATAAATAGACAGCCTCACATAATTTACGACCAGTGTCCGCTTTTTTCATACGTCTTGAGAGCCTCAAGATTGGTGCCGTAATCATCAGCTTTAATTCATTTAATTCTTGTTCAAACGCCTTTTCCATATCTGTTTGAATACCTGAATCCAATTCAAGTCCCCTGATACGTCGATAACTCCATCGCTCCTTGCTTGTCCATCGGTTCCCTTTAATTCCATAGGCAAGACAATAGTTTTCGAGTTTGTCCATCTTCTCACGCATTTTATCCGCGGTTGCTTGTAGTGGATACATCAATTCCGTTTTAATCATCCTAAATACTGGTTCATAGCGCCAATAGGAATTTAATACTTCCAGAGAGGAACGAATGAGTTCAATTAATGGATGATTTAACATCGTCCGTTTCTGATCGATAAAATAAGGAATTTGATAATCATAAAAAACAGGTTCGACAATCTCATGATAGTCTCCACCATTTCTGATTAATAAAGCTATATCCCTGTAACGGTATCCATGTTTACTTACCAACTTCCGAATTTCTCTCGCAATCCCCTCGATCTCAGCTCTGCGATTTGCCGCTTGATTCAACTGTATTCGAGTCTCACCCGGGTATGGGACAGCAGGACGTGAATCAAAAAATTTTTCCAGATGAGCTAATGAAGAATGATTCCATTTTTTCTGTTCATTCAACATAACCGGTTCCTCTATATAAATCCCTTCTGCATCAGCCAGTTCAAAAATAGAATAAGTGACCTCTTTAGCAGAACGGAATAAATCAAGCTCATCAGGTACCGTATTAATAGATAATGTATCAGTTGTCATAGCAATGGAAACTCGTTTGCATCTTTTCATTAATTCAAGGATGATCTGATATTCCTGAGGGGAAAAACTGTAGAAGCCATCAATATAAATTTCGGCATCACGCAAATAACTTGATGAGGAAATTTTTTCAGAAAGTAGCCGAAAATAATCTTCAGAATCAATATACTTACCAAATATCTCCTCTTCGAAGCGTTGATAAATGACTTCTAAATCCTTTAGTTTATCAAGCAAAACTTGGGTAGAGGAATCCCCTGTTTCACAAGATTGTCTCGCCCTTGTTACTAATTCCTCGGGGACAATACAATATCGTTTAAATTCTATAATCATTTGCTCCAATTGCTGAACAAATCCATTTTTATCAGCAGCCCGTTGAAAAAGGGTTAATTGTTCTTTTTTTTCATCGATGATTTTCCGAATTAACATACTCATACCGACGCTGCTTAAATGCATGCGGCTGATCCCCCCGGTTTCTTGGAGAATTCTCCAAGCCAAGCGTGAAAAGCTATATACCTGTGCCCGAATCATGCCCCCAATTGCAGGATCCGTAACCAGTCGATATTCCGACATAAATGTCATCTGCTCAGGAACAATATAAATAATCGGGGCTCCATTCGGTTTTTCTACAAGCCGTTGTTCAATTTCACGTAGGAACCCTGAGGTTTTTCCGCTGCCCGTACGTCCGATTACCATTCTTAATGACATATGTTAATACGCCTTCCCTTCGTAAACTCTGTATTTTCCATTCTACCATATTTATGAGCACAAATGTTTGGAGCTTGGACCATAGGTTGGCACCAAAAATGGAAATGCTGACTAAAAAAGGAACAAAAAAAAACGAGCGTCTGAAT
>NZ_JBALNY010000062.1:30641-32149 GCF_036962145.1 Bacillus sp. JJ1764
GAATGTTCCAGACCTCGTTTTTTTTAGTCCCTTATTATTACAAATGGACCTTATTCCGGATAAATTTTTGAAATTTTGGCGTTTGGCAGAGATGAAGATACCTTTTCTTTTTTATGATAAAAAAGAAAATAGGAGCCTATTATCATGACTGTAAGAATGGAAGTTAGGAAGAATTGTGAACGCATAGAACCTATAAAAGCTTGTGCCGAATAGATTGTGATCAAAACGAGGATCGTGGCATAGGTTAAATAAGGGAATAGCCACATTTTTACTTTTAAAGAACCGGGATTTTCCTTCTCTGCCTTTATGCGCATTAGTACATGAGAAATAGCAATAAAAACATACATAATCAAAGTAACTCCACCGGAACTATCTGCTAAAAATACAAATAATGTATTTGGTGAGATGAATTTAAATAAAGTAAATACANNATACATAAGTAAATACGACACAAATAAATAATGCCCAAATAGGTACTCCTCTTTTGGTAACAATCGTGGTAAACTTTGGAGCATCCCCTTTTAATCCAAGTGAGTACAGCATCCGCGAACCCGTATATAATCCTGAGTTTAAAACGGAAAGCATGGAAATAAAAATAATAATATTCATGATTTGCCCCGCTGCCGGAAGTCCTGCCATATCAAAGACACTGGCAAATGGCGTTTCAAGTAACTTTTTTGCCCCCTGTGGGATGACCATTACCAATATTAAAACAGAACCAATAAAGAATAGCATGAGACGCCAAACGACAGAATTGATGGCTCGAATGATATTCTTTTCCGGATTGGTTGACTCACCAGCTGCTATTGCTGCTACCTCGCTTCCGGAAATGGAGAAGGTAATAAAAATGACCCCAAGCAGGACAGGAGTAAATCCATGTGGGAAAAAGTCTGCTCCTGCCATCATCTCTGATAACCCCTGCGCTTTCACCCCTGGAACAAGCCCCATAATAATAGCAGCACCCAGGCCTAAGAAAATAACAATAGCCGCTACTTTAATAAAAGCTAGCCAATATTCAAATTCACCGTATACCTTTACTGAAAAGGCATTAGATATTGCCATGATAATCGGAAAACACACACTGGCTAACCAAATCGGTATGGATGGTACCCAATTATGCAGCATTGTTCCCAGCAATACTGTCTCGATTGTAACGATGATTGTCCAATTAAACCAATAAAGCCAGCCAATTGTAAAACCGGCCCAAGGACCAACTGCTTGATGGGCATATGTTGAAAACGACCCGCTATCAGGGTTAACGACTGCCATCTCTCCAAGCATCCTCATAATTAAAACAACCATTAAACAGGCAATTATGTAGGATACAATGGCACCTGGACCCGATGAATTAATCATTGTCCCACTACCAACAAATAGTCCGGCTCCAATAACCCCACCGATTGAAATCATTGTTACATGCCTTGTTTTTAGGCTATGTTGAAGCCCTCCATGTGGATTCTCCATATTACATCCCCTTTTTGTTTGTTAAATTTTTGGCTATGTTAAAG
>NZ_JBALNY010000062.1:32365-32569 GCF_036962145.1 Bacillus sp. JJ1764
TACAAGTTGAACAGAGCCAAATTTTAAAAAACACCCCTAACAAAAGCGCTTTCAAAATGGAATAGAAGCATTTTCGATTAAATAATAAAGCAAGAATCATGCCAAAATTACAAACCTTTTATTTAAGCTTTTTACTATGAAAATATTTAAAAATAATTTATTTATGAATCAAAATGACTATTTTTTGATTTATTTATTGATTAT
>NZ_JBALNY010000063.1:0-17483 GCF_036962145.1 Bacillus sp. JJ1764
TTTTCAAAGATCAATCTTCATCGCTCTCAAAAGCGACTTTATTATCATACCAAGCTATCAACACAAAGTCAATAACTTTTTTTAAAAATTTCTTTGTTGAAAACGTAATGTTTCGCAACAACAGATATTAATATACCACCTTCAAAAGTTTAGTGCAATAGTTTTTTTCGTTTTGTTTTAAAGTTTTAATTTTCTCACCCCTTCTTAAAAAATGCTGTTTTAAGCCCCCTCTCATTTCCTCCCCACGCATTGTCATTTAGTAGATAAAAATGGATAATGGCAGTTCCTAAAAATAACAACAGCTACCGTGTTCTATGTTAATCTTTTTTTAGAATTAGCCAGTACTTAATTCTTCACGTGGTGCTTTACGTTAGAACAGATAGAACAAAAAAAGGGTACCGAACAATATCTCGGCACCCCCTTTAATCATTATTTATGACGCATTAACGGGAATAATAGGACATCACGGATAGATGGAGCGTTTGTTAATAGCATAACTAAACGGTCGATACCAATTCCTAATCCACCTGTTGGTGGCATTCCGTATTCTAATGCCTCGATGAAGTCATCATCCATTAAATGAGCTTCGTCATTACCTTGTTCACGTTCTTTTAATTGGGCTTCAAAACGTTCTCTTTGATCGATTGGATCGTTAAGCTCTGTGAAAGCATTAGCATGCTCACGAGCGACAATAAACAATTCAAAACGATCAGTAAAACGTGGATCTTCATCATTTTTCTTCGCAAGAGGAGAAATTTCCACTGGATGACCATAAATAAAGGTTGGCTGAATTAATTTTTCTTCCACCTTTTGTTCAAAGAACTCATTCACGATGTGACCATATAGCATATGTTCAGTAATCTCGACACCGTGTTCTTTTGCAAGCGCCCGGGCTTCCTCCACGCTCATTTCCTTCCAGAAGTCTACACCCGTATATTCCTTAATGGCATCGACCATGTGAAGTCTCTTCCATTCTGGTTTTAAATCCACTTCATACTCACCATATTGAATCGTGGTAGTTCCTAATACTTCTTGGGCACAATGAGCAATCAGGTTTTCTGTAAGAGCCATAACATCACGATAATCTGCATAAGCTTCGTAAAGCTCAATCATTGTAAACTCTGGATTGTGACGTGTGGAAACACCTTCGTTTCTAAAAACACGGCCAATCTCATAAACTTTTTCCAAACCGCCGACGATTAATCGTTTTAAGTGAAGTTCAATAGCGATCCTCATATATAATTCCATATCAAGCGCATTGTGATGTGTGATGAACGGACGGGCAGAGGCACCTCCCGCAATCGCATGCATCATTGGTGTTTCAACTTCCAGGTAGCCATTATCATCTAAGTAGCGGCGCATGGCTTGAATAATCTTACTGCGAGTAATGAAAGTTTCTTTGCTCTCCTGACTCATGATTAGGTCAAGGTACCGTTGGCGATATCGTTGTTCAACATCCTTTAAACCATGGAACTTATCAGGAAGCGGGCGAAGTGCTTTTGAAAGAAAGACAAAGTTTGAAACTTTGATAGATAACTCGCCGACCTTTGTTTTGAAAAGAGTCCCATGTACCCCAACAATGTCCCCTAAATCTGCTGAGTCAAAAATTTCATATTGTTCTTCTCCAACAGCATCTAGTCTTACATAGATTTGAATTTGACCTGTCAAATCCTGTATATGCGCAAAACCGGCTTTACCTTTTCCGCGCTTGGTCATTATTCTTCCAGCAAGAGAAACTGCAACATTTTTACCTTCTAGGTCTTCTTTTTCAATTCCATCGAATTGTTCAATAATTTCTTTTGTCGTGTGAGACCGCTCAAAACGTTTGCCGAATGGGTCAAGGCCCTTTTCACGCATAGCCGACATTTTTTCACGTCTGACAATCAGCTGGTCATTTAATTCTTCATTACTCACAGGTATCAACTCCATTATTAATATCTTATATTATGTAAACGCTGGGATATACTCGTCCATCAACACGTTTCATGCATACTTCTATTATTTTACACAAAATGAACGTTTCAGACATCAAAAAATGTGATATAAATAAAAACTGCCAGTTTGAGACCGGCAGTTGAATAAATGTAAACACAAACATTATAGAAAAAGAGTCTATTAATGTCAAATATATCTATCCGACGATAGCTTGATTTTGAGATTCATCTAATGCTAATTCATTTAATAAAGAAACAAGCTGCTCACGGGTTTGACATTCATTGATGGCATTTCGCACCTTAGCATTACCGCGGATTCCTTTTAAATACCAAGCCGCATGCTTACGCATTTCTCTCACCGCAATATCCTCATTTTTCAATGCAATTAACCGGTCTAAATGAAGGATGCAGACATCCATTTTCTCACGTACAGATGGCTCACCCAATAATTTGCCTGTCTCTAAATATTGAACGGTACGATAAATCATCCACGGGTTACCCAATGCTGCTCTTCCAATCATGACTCCGTCACAGCCCGTTTCTTCAAGCATCCGTTTAGCGTCCTGCGGGGTTTGGACATCTCCATTCCCAATCACCGGAATCGTAACTGATTGTTTAACCTCTCTGATAATATCCCAATTAGCCTTACCTTCATACATTTGCACACGTGTTCTTCCGTGGAGGGCAATAGCCTTCCCGCCTGCACGCTCGACAGCTTGTGCATTCTTGACAGCAAAAATATGATCCTCATCCCAGCCCATTCTCATTTTGACCGTAACGGGTTTCTCAACAGCATGGACTACAGCGGATACCATTTCATAAATTTTATTTGGGTCTAACAACCATTTTGCCCCTGCATCACATTTTGTGATTTTTGGAACAGGACATCCCATGTTGATATCAATAATATCAGCATTGGTATTTTGATCTACGAATTTCGCCGCTTCCACTAGCGTTTCCTTTTCACCGCCAAAAATCTGCAAACTCAACGGTTTTTCACGCTCATCTATATATAGCAAATTCATTGTTTTTTCGTTTTTAAAAACAATTCCTTTATCACTGACCATTTCAGCACAGACTAAACCTGCACCAAATTCCTTAACCGTTAGACGGAATGCTGAGTTGCAAACTCCGGCCATCGGAGCCAGAACGACTTGGTTTTTCATTTCGATATTACCAATTTTCAACATATCTCTACCTCCGATTCCTGTTTTACTCTTTTGGAGCTAATTCCTCTATACTAACATTTAAACACTTTATTATTTTTTCAAGTAAGTCACCTGTCGGCAGGCGATTTCCTCGTTCAATTTCACCAATAATAGATACTGATACACCAAGTTCCTTCGAAAAGCTCTCCTGTGTAAAACCCTTTAGCTTCCGATAGGCTCGAATACGTCTTCCCCACTTTTCCGCTTCCATATTCGGACTCCTTCTTTGTCTGGTAATTCATTCAAGTGCTGTATGACCGGCTTTTCATTTCCAGCCAATAAAAGATCGGGCTTTATTTCAATAAGCGGAATCATAACAAAGGCCCGCTCCAATATACGTGGATGTGGAATAGTAAGGTTCTCCGTTTCAATATTTTCTTGATTATAGGTTAGGATGTCAAGGTCTATTGTCCGAGGTCCCCACTTAATTTCCCGCTTTCTTCCAAGTTCCAATTCTGTTGCCAAGCATTTTTCTAATAATTCATTTGCGCTTAACCCAGTTCTCACTTCAATGACCATATTTAAAAATAAATCCTGGTCTGTGTAACCGACAGGATCTGTTTCATATACAGAAGATTTATTTATTAATTTTATGTTCGGGTCACTTGATAACATTTTAATTGCCTCAATCAAGGTGTCATAACGATTACCCAAGTTCGAGCCAAGGGCGATAAATGCAATATTTTCCATTATTATCTGCTCCTTGTCAGTTCTATAGCCACGCTTTTATAATGACCAGGAATAGGAGGATCTGGTTTGATTACCTTCACAGTAACCTCATGGACTAGTGGAAATCCTGTTAGAACAGCACCAGCAATTTTTTCAGCGACCGCTTCTACTAGTTTAAATGGTTTACCTTCAACAATTTCTTTACACAATTGATAGAGCTCACCATAATGAACTGAATATTTAAGGTCGTCAGTCTCTCCCGCCTGCCTTAAATCAACCTTAACTGATAAATCCACTTTAAAACGTTGTCCCAGTACATTCTCCTCCGGAAAAACGCCATGATAACCATAGAATTCCATTTCATTTACATATATTTTATCCAATCTGATCACCTTTTCCCATAAGCGCATCCACCATTTTGGCCATTCTGCTCATTTCCTTAACATCATGAACCCTGATTATCTGGCACCCCTTTTGGATTCCGTAGCAAACGGTAGCTCCTGTTCCTTCCATTCTTTCACTAACAGGGAGATTAAGGGCCTGTCCAATCAACGACTTACGAGAAGTACCTAATAGTACAGGATACCCCAACATGGTAAGCTTATCTAAATTTTGCATCATCATTAGGTTTTCTTGATAATCTTTAGCAAAACCAATCCCAGGGTCCAAGATAATATTATGATCCTTTACACCGGCATTTTTAACGAGCGTGATGCTTTCGAATAAGTCGCTAATGACATCTCTGACAAACATAGAATACTGACGATCATGGCGATTGTGCATTAGTATAATCGGAGCATCAAACTCCGCCGCTACAGTGGCCATTTGATCATCTGCCTTGGCACCCCAAATATCATTAATAATATGGGCACCCGCTTTCAAAGCCTGCTTGGCCACTTCTGCTTTATACGTATCAATTGAAATAGGTACCTGTACATGTTGAGCTATTGCTTCAATGACTGGTATAACTCGTTCTAATTCCTCATCCAAAGAAACGGCTGTAAAACCAGGGCGAGTGGATTCTCCACCAATATCAATAATGTCCGCACCATTTGCTACCATTTCTTTTGCATGCTCAATGGCCATTTCAATTACATTAAACCTTCCTCCATCCGAAAAGGAATCCGGTGTCACATTTAGAATTCCCATAACATTGGTTTTTTTCGTAAAATCCAATATATAGGGACCACAATGAATTGTTTGCACCTCTTATTTCATCCCCCTTGCCAAAATTACAACTCTTATTATCATACATGAAATTGGTTTATCAATAAAGCAATGGAGGACCCAGCATTTATTTAAGTTCATAAAAAAGAAGCATGGCTTTTTGTAAGCCAATGCCTCTTTTTTAATAGGAATTATTCTGCATCGTATTGATATAATGGTGTACTTAAATAACGCTCACCGTTATCAGGAATGATCGCAAGAACCTTTTTACCTTTGCCAAGTTCTCTTGCTACCTTCAGGGCCGCAGAGATGGCTGCTCCTGAAGAGATGCCACCTAGAATCCCTTCTTCTCTTGCTGCACGACGGGAAGCTTCAAATGCCTCTTCAGTGGTAATTTGAACCACTTCATCATAAATATTTGTATTTAACGTATCAGGAACAAATCCTGCTCCAAGGCCTTGAAGTTTATGAGGGCCAGGCTTTCCACCCGAAAGGATATTTGAATCCTTTGGCTCAACTGCATAAATCTTAGCATTTGGGAATTTTTCACGAATGACACTTCCCGCACCGGAAATGGTTCCACCTGTACCGATACCGGATACAAATGCATCCAGTTGGTCCATTTGCTCTACAATTTCTTTCCCAGTTGTTCTTCTATGAACTTCAGGGTTTGCTTGGTTTTTAAATTGTTGCGGCATGAAATAGCCGTTTTCTGCTGCAAGTGCTTCTGCTTTAGCAATAGCACCTTTCATACCTTCTGGTCCCGGAGTTAACACAAGCTCTGCCCCGTAAGCACGAAGGAGATTTCTTCTCTCTAAGCTCATTGTTTCAGGCATTACAAATACGGCACGATATCCTTTTGCAGCAGCAATCATTGCAAGACCAATTCCAGTATTACCACTGGTTGGTTCAATAATGGTATCACCTGGTTTAATTAAACCCTCTTGTTCTGCGGCCTCAATCATTGCTAAACCAATCCGGTCCTTAACGCTACTTCCAGGGTTAAAATATTCAAGCTTTAAGTATACTTCTGCGCTATTGTCATCTACTAATCTATTTAGCTTTACAATTGGTGTTTGGCCGACTAATTCGGCAACTGAATTTGCAACACGAACCATATGGGCACCTCTATTCCGAGTATTTTTATTGGATTTATATACAATTTACCAATTTTAAATTGGTTTTGTCAATCATTTTGCTATGGGAATTTTGTGAAATTTTTGTAAAAGAAAAACACAGAATGTTTATCCTGTGTTTTTAGTTAGTATTCTGGTCTTTTCCGTAAAACCATTCAACTCCTGCCTCTTTCCAAAAGGTCGATGCAGATGCTGATGTTTTTAATTGTTCTAAAGCCATTTGCCGTCGTATTTCATCTTTTACTTGATTATACGAATATTTAAGTCCGCTCTTTTTACTCATAAGCTTCAGAACAGCGTAACCTTGTTCTACCTTGATTGGTTTGGTGACAGCTCCTTTTTTCAGCTGCTTCGCGGCAGTAATGTATTGATCCGGGTACTTTTCATCCCCTTCACTAATATACCCAATATCGCCGCCTTCATTTGCGGAAAACTCATCAACAGAGCTTTCCATGGCCGTGGCTGAAAAACTCGATCCTTGTGACAATTCCTTTAATACCTTTTTGGCTTCATCATTCGTTTTTACAATGATTTGCGAGAGATGATAAACTTCAGGAACATTAAATAAATCTTTATTTTTTTCATAATAGGCCCTTAACTCTTTATCGGATATATTAACATCCTTTGTTAAAAGCTCTTCTAAAATTAGGCTGTTTCGAATTTGTTCTTTCCACTTTTTGTTATTATAGGTGTTATTCTGATTAAATGATTGATTTGTTGCTTGCAGCAATCTGAATTCCCGTTCCACTTCTTGATCAGAAATGCGAACGCCATACTTTTCAGCCATTTCTTTAATAACCTTTTGATCAATCATTTCCTTTAAAACATCTTTTCCATATCTAATTTCTAATTGGTGGAGCCAATCCTGTCGTGTAATGGTTTGTTTCCCCACTTTTGCCACTGCTTCATTCTCAGCACTTTCCTCGTTCGATCCCTTTGTTAAGAAGAAAGTAATCGTGAGGCAATTGAGCAAAATGAGTCCTGCTATAACCATCCAAAGCTGCTTCTTCCCCAACCTGTTCTCCTCCAGTGGTTATGTTTATTTAGCTTCCTTCATTAATTCCTCTAATTCTTCCCTGGAAAAAAGATATTTTTCATTGCAAAAATGGCAGTGTGCCTCAGCCTGGCCGTCTTCTACAATCATATCGTGAATTTCTTTTGCCCCTAAGCCAATAATGGCATCTGCAAATCGTTGTTTGGAGCAATTACAAGCAAACTTGACTGGCATCGTTTCCATGATTTTTACATTTCCACTGCCGAACAGTTCTTCTAATAATTGTTCAGGAGTAAGTCCTTTTTCAATCAATTTCGAAACNNCTTTTAGCCTTTCTTCCAATTTAGAAATAATGGCATCGGATGTCCCCGGCATAACTTGAAGAATAAATCCTCCAGCAGCTAGAATGGAGTCATCAGGATTTACTAATACACCAACTCCTACAGATGAAGGAACCTGTTCTGAAGTCGCAAAGTAATAGGTAAAATCCTCCCCTAATTCTCCGGAAACAAGGGGAACTTGACCGGAGAAAAAGTCACGCATTCCCGTATCCTTTACCACTGATAATACCCCTTCTGTTCCAACCGCGCGGCGTACATCAAGCTTACCATGTTCATTTGCTTCAAAATCTATCTCGGGATTTGTCACATACCCACGTACTTCACCCTTGGCATTACTATCCACGAGAATGGGTCCAAGAGGACCGCCGCCATCAATTTTAATTGTTAACTTATTGTCCCCTTTTAACATGGCGCCCATCATGACCCCTGCAGTCATAGTGCGGCCTAAGGCGGCAGATGCTGTTCTCCAAGTTCCATGACGACGTTGGGCCTCACTCACCGTTTCTGTGGTTCTAACCGCATATGCTCTTATATTTCCGTCAAATCCTAAAGCTTTTACAAGATAATCGTTCATTCCTATTCCCCTTTCTCAGTGCTATTCTTTATGGTATCCGTATTCCGTTTATAAATTAGCTGCAACCCTTTCAAAGTTAGAAAAGGGTCAACAACATCAATGATGGTGGATTCTTGAGCTATTAAATTTGCCAATCCGCCGGTTGCAATGACGGTTGGTTTCTTTTTACTTTGGTCCATCATCCGCTTTACAACGCCTTCAACTTGTCCAACATAACCATAGACAATACCAGCTTGCATGGCAGATACTGTATTTTTTCCAATAACGCCTTCGGGCCGGGCAATTTCAATACGGGGCAGCTTAGCAGCCCTTGAATAAAGAGCTTCTGTTGAAATCCCAATTCCAGGAGCGATGGCACCACCCATATATTGACGATCTTCATTCACATAGCAATAAGTCGTTGCTGTGCCAAAATCAACAATAATCAGCGGACAACCATACTCGTGAATGGCAGCAACTGCGTTAACAATTCTGTCCGCTCCCACTTCCCTAGGATTTTCATATTTAATATTTAGTCCCGTCTTAATGCCAGGGCCAACGACTAAAGGTTTAATATGGAAGTACTTATGACACATTCTTTCTAAAGCAAACATAATCGGAGGTACAACCGAAGAAATGATAATGCCATTTATATCTGAAAAAGAAAGTCCTGCATGCTCAAATAATGATTTGATACTCATACCAAATTCGTCTTCTGTTCTGTTGCGGTTTGTTTCAATCCGCCAATGATATTTCAGTTCTTCACCATCATATACACCTAAAACAATATTTGTATTCCCCACATCAAAAACGAAAATCAACATTGATCACTCACTTTGTTATGTTTTCATTGCTTACATGCAAACATAATACCATAATTAGTTTATTCGTGAAAAAAAAGAGTGCTTCATCAAAGCACTCTTCCCTCATTTACTTATAATCAATGTCCTCAGGAGGGGTATCTAGGAATGACTTCTCCTCTTTTTCTCCCTCATCCTTCTTGGTATTGATGGTTACTTTTACATCATCAGCTTTTTTGTTATCTAATTTTACCGTTTTAAGCTCTGTAGGGTCTTCAGGCAAGCGGCCATTTTCAACTAAATACTTGATTTGTTCCGCATTAAGCGTTTCTACTTCTAAGAGCGTTTTCGCGATTAAATCCAGTTTATCGCGATTTTCGGTAAGAATTTGTCTACATCTCTCATAAGACTCTTTAATAATCCGCTGGATTTCTAAATCAATCTCATAAGCAATTGCATCGGAATAATTTTGCTCATTATGGAGATCACGTCCAAGGAATACCTGACCACCTTGAGCTGAACCAAACTGTAGCGGTCCAAGCTTATCACTCATACCAAACTCGGTTACCATTCGACGTGCGATTCCGGTAGCACGCTGGAAGTCATTATGCGCTCCCGTACTTACTTCACCAAAGACAATCTCCTCAGCTACACGTCCACCCAAAAGACCAACAATTTTATCTAATAACTCTGGCTTGGTCATAAAGTAACGATCTTCTCTTGGCAGCATGACAGCATATCCACCGGCTTGACCACGTGGTACAATGGTAACTTTGTGAACCATATCTGCTTCATCTAGCACTAACCCAATCACTGTATGACCGCCTTCGTGGAAGGCAACGATTTTGCGTTCCTTCTCTGAAATAACCCGGCTCTTTTTCGCAGGTCCAGCGATAACGCGGTCTACTGCTTCATCAATATCAACCATATCGATTTTCTTTTTGTTTTGACGGGCTGCCACAAGAGCCGCCTCATTCAGTAGATTCTCAAGGTCTGCACCAGAGAATCCTGGAGTTCTCATAGCGATATGTTTTAGATTTACGGCTTCATCTAACGGCTTATTGCGTGCATGTACACCTAAAACCGCTTCACGTCCATTTACATCCGGACGATCAACAGTAATTTGACGGTCAAAACGACCAGGACGTAATAATGCAGGGTCTAAAATATCTGGACGGTTGGTTGCGGCGATAATGATTATTCCCTCATTGGCGCCAAAACCATCCATTTCAACAAGCAATTGGTTTAAGGTCTGTTCACGCTCATCGTGCCCGCCACCTAAACCGGCACCACGCTGACGTCCAACAGCATCAATTTCATCGATAAAAATAATACATGGAGCATTTTTCTTCGCATTTTCAAATAAATCACGGACACGGGATGCACCGACCCCGACAAACATTTCAACGAAATCAGATCCACTGATGGAGAAGAATGGCACTCCTGCCTCACCAGCAACCGCACGGGCTAGGAGCGTTTTACCTGTTCCCGGAGGTCCTACAAGAAGGACACCTTTTGGAATACGTGCACCCAACTCAGAAAACTTCCGCGGGTCTTTTAAAAACTCAACAACTTCCACTAATTCTGCTTTTTCTTCATCCGCACCAGCTACATCTTTAAAACGGACTTTTTTCTTATCATCGTTATAAAGCTTAGCCTTAGATTTACCAAAGTTCATAACTCGGCTTCCGCCGCCTTGAGCTTGGTTCAATAAGAAGAAGAATAAGATAAAAATAATCACAAATGGAATAATGGATGTAAAGAAGGTAACCCATCCACTTGTTTCCTTCGCTGGCATTACGTCAACTTTAACTTTGGAGCTTTGAATACTGTCTAGAATTTTTTCACTGTTAGGGATATAAGTAATAAATTTCTTACTGTTTGTTGAAAGTTCACCACGAACTTCATATACCCCTCGTTCTGGCTGCATCGAAAAGGACTTTACTTCCTTGTTTTCTAATCGCTGCACAAACTTGTCATAAGAAATTTGGTCAGTTTGGTCGTTGCTACCATTGAAGAAACTAACAACGCCAATAATAACTAAAAATATCAATAAATAAAAGATGGTATTACGGAAAATCCGATTCATCTCTTACCTCCTCCCGCGGGTAAAAACTATATTAAATAGTATCATAGAAAATCTTGTAAATTCAAGAAATTGCCCTTGTTAGGGCGTTTTTTGATCCATATGTTAACGGGAAAAATCGAATATGATTATTCGTTAGTACTATAAACTTCCGGTTTTAAAACGCCAATATATGGAAGGTTTCGATACTTCTCAATATAGTCTAATCCGTAACCAACAACAAATTCATCCGGAACAATAAAACCAACATAATCAGCTTGAATATCGCTCTTTCTTCCACTTGGTTTATCAAGAAGCGTAACGATTTTAATGGATTTTGCCTTACGGTATTTGAATAAATCCACTAAATAACTCAAGGTCAACCCACTGTCAATAATATCCTCAATGATTAGGATATCTCTTCCCTCTACAGAAGTATCTAAATCCTTTAGGATTTTTACCTCTCCAGATGAAACAAATGCAGTCCCATAACTTGATACATCCATAAAATCCATTTCCAAATAACAATCCATGCGTTTTAATAAATCAGCCATAAACGGCATTGCACCCTTTAATACTCCGATTGCAAGAGGAAAGCGATCTTTATATTCTTCTGTTAACTGTGTTGCCAGCTCTTTTATTTTTCCCTGGATTTCCTCTTCTGAAACTAATACTTTTTCAATGTCCTGATTCATCATTCATTGTGCCCCCTAGAAGATCATTACTTTTTAATGTGAGTAGTAAATTTTGATGTGTGATTGCTTTTTTTTCTTCAAATGATGACCTTTTTAAGCCTGGCAGCCAAATGATCCGGTTATGACCATCTGTTATTACAGGCCATGTATCTCGGTCATGAAGAGGAATCTTTTCGTCAATAAAAATGTCTTTCAACTTTTTTGAACCAGACATCCCTTTTAAAGTCATCCGATCACCCTTGCTCCTAGTGCGAATGACAATTGGCCATTTGATTTCTTCCTCATTAAATACAGCTATATGAGAACCCCTTTCGGAAATGTCCCGATTTACCTTTTCAATGATCACACTATCCCCATTTGGGAGGAGAAAATTCCCAGGCTCTCTTGCTTCAATATAGTAAGGCTTGGCTTTGTCTGGGTTAAAATGAAAAGATAATTGCTGATAAGATTGAATCACCTTTAGGCCGTGCGGGAAATCCAGAGTGCCTGATGGTTCATCTCGCTGTAAAAGCCGAAAAATTTGGTCAATATGTATGGCTGAAAGGGTAACTTTTTCCTCTTTATAAAGATATTTTAATATTAGTTGAATCGCTCTTCTTTGTAAAGGTAAAGGCATTTCGAGGAATTTACTAATGTCAATAGACATTTTATCCGCTGTTTGCTCCTTGACCGCTGCCTTTATTTCTTTACTAGCTAGATCATTGAGAAATTCATCATCTGTCTGAAGTTCCTCACTAAACCGTTGAAAATGCTCATGGACTTGAGGATTTTCTTTTTTCAAAAAAGGAAGGACCTCTTTACGGAATCTGTTTCTACTATAAATCCCCTTATCATTACTAGGATCTAACCTTGGAATGAGGTGGTTCTCTTGACAGTACAACTGTATCTCTCTCTTTGTTACACATAAGAATGGTCTTATAATCATTCCAGTGCCAAATGGTCGGGAAAAGGGAATTCCCGCTCTTGCCATCCCAGTGCTCCCCCTTGTTAATCTCATCAAAATCGTTTCAACTTGATCATCACCATGATGTCCAAGTGCTAAGTATGGGGCTTTATACTTCTCCATAACCGTATGATAAAATTCATATCTTACTTCCCGTGCAGCCACCTGTGAACTCTTTCCTGTTTTATGAATTAGTTCCGGTACATTCACACGTGTCATTTCAAAAGGAATATCAAATGATTGACAATAGTTTTTGACAAACATTGCATCTTCGTACGATTCCTGCCCACGAAACATATGGTCAACGTGAGCAACAACAAGATTTAAATCCTTTTTCTCCCTTTCCTTTTGCAAAAAGTGAAGCAAGGCTAATGAATCCGGCCCACCTGAAACACCCACCACCATGTTGATATGATCAAGCTTGAGTGAATGTCTCGCCAGAAAGGCTTCAACTTTTGCCTCAAACATATCTATGCACATTCTTTCCTAAGCTTAATTAGAATAAGATTAGCTTACCACTTTTAATTAGTATCTATCAAAAAATAGGTATGACAATGTTGATGAATTTTTTGTTACTTATTTCTATTTCTTGTTATACGATTAATCCGGAAAGAAGTTTCAATAATTACAGCAGTTTTATAAAAATATAAAGGAAATATAATAAACCGATGACGAATGCGATTATGAAGAATTCAGTCCAACCGTTTTTCTTCTTTTTTTTCCGATAGGTTTGTCTTGTTAATGACTGGCTGGCCTTTTGACCCGGTTGGTTGCTTTGAACTTTCGGCTTGGCTGTTTGAGCGGATACATGACCTTGCCTTGGTTTGTCAGAAATTGCCTCTAAAAGATCCCTCCTCATTTCTGAGGCTGCTTTGTAATGGCCTTGCAGTGCCTTCACAATCACCTGATTGAATCTCGAAAGCTCTGGCTTTTGCCTGATTGCTTCCCGCAGTTGTGACAAACCCCCTGTTGTTTTATTAAATCTTTTTGGATAAACCGTGTTAATCATAATCATGGCCACTGCAAATAAATCATAGGTTGGTTCTGCTCTGCGGGTACCTAATTCCCAATAACCGCGATCATAAAATTCGGTAAACTCCTTTATAGCCCTTCCCTGGATGGTCGTTCCACCAACATCAATGCACCGAATCTTCGGAGGCGGGCCCGTAACAATTAAGTTTTCCGGTTTTAAGTCACCAAATACCCATCCATTTTGATGCAGGACTTCCAAATCACTAAGGAGCTGAAGAAATAAAACCGGCATCCAGCTCGCCCCTTTTTGTTGCAAAAAAGTTAATAGGTCTGGACCCTGAATATATTCCATAACATAAAAAGAAATTCTCCCTCGATCACTAATCCAATCATCAACATCAAGCAAAGAAGGTCCGAGGGTAGACCCTTGGACCTTTGCAAATGATTTCAATACATTTACCTCAGAAGTGATGGACATTCCATTATCACTCATTTTTAAAGCAACTTGAGTGTTAAGATGCTTGGCAAGGTAAACCACCCCGTTTGCTCCAAATCCCAGTTCCTTAACTATTTGATAGTGCTTTCCATGCCATTTTCCTGAAATGATTGTCCCGGGAATGACCTTACACAGATTCTTCAAAGAATGATTCATCATCACTTGCCAATAAACTCCTTCGTGAATGAATTTGTTCAAATGAGGAAATGGCTGCTCGTATTGCCGGACCCGTAGGTGTAATACCACCTGTCGATAATTTTGAAAAAACACTTGTTAAGGCCTGTAGTTTTGGGGTCCAATCCAACAATTTTTCGACATCCTGATTTTTCCCGGGAAATACATAGACGGAAAATTGGTTTTCCCCTGTGCGGGCGTTTAAGCTTAATGACAGATCCAACAAGGCTTCCTTAACAGTTGGAAGCTTATGTTTCATACTGGCGCTCGTATCGACAAGAACCAACACGTCCAATTCTACCGTTTCACCTAACTCATCCACTACCTCCATGACTTCGCCTCTTTTTTCCGGCGGCAAATCTTCCATCGTTTTGGAACGTCCCAAAATTTGCTGTAATTCCCGATTCACTACTCCCTGTATTGTTTGATTCATTGCTTTTCGAGTAACCATCTGAACGGTTTGCGAAAGCTGCTGTGCATATACAATCTGGCTAACCCCTCCTCCAGATAGAGCTATTCCTTCGATTTCTGTTATCCCTTTTTCATCGATAACATCCCGATCCATGACACCAATAACATTTACCGTTATTCCTTGTTCTTTTGCCAAGGCAGCCATAGCAATTGGATCTTCTCCTTGATTGGAGCAGCCATCGGTAATTAATAAAACTTGCCTAATCTTACCAGTATGCATAACTTCTCCCTCCACTCCTAGTCTTGATACCATTTTCGACTAGAGCAAACGTATTTATACATAATCAGAAGGAAGAAGGTACAAAATAATGAATTAAGCTTGCCGTTTTAATTTTTGGATTGGAATAGAAGCCCATTTTGGCGTATTATGTTTGATTTTTGCCACCATGACTGTCATATCATCATCGATCATTTCTGATCTGGACCTGATTACCTCCTCAAGAATTAAGTCCGCCACCTCCTGTGGGTCATCCGTCTCAAGTTCAAGGAGCTTCCGCTTCATCCACAAGTCATAATTTTCCACGTGCTTTGGCCCTTCAAAAACCCCATCACTCATCATTATTAATAAATCTCCGGATTTTAACTGTTCCGACACGACGTCAACCTCAAATTCCTGCAAAATCCCAATAGGAAGATTGCTTGCTTGGATCTTAATAATTTTTTTACCCCTTTTAATGAAACTTGGCGTGGACCCAATTTTGAGAAAGTTGGCAGAAGCGTTTTTCAAGTCAATCATCGCTAAATCCAAAGTTGAAAATATCTCATCTGTAGTTCTTAAAGAAAGAATCGAGTTCACTGATTTAATAGCTAATTTCTCTTCAATTCCCGATTGCAGGATTTTTTGCAAAAGCTGCAAGGTTTCTTTACTTTCATAATGGGCTCTCTCTCCATTTCCCATGCCATCACTGATCGCAACAGCAAACTTGCCAAACCCGAGTTCAATGGTCGAGTGGCTGTCACCTGAAACCAATCCGCCATCCTTAGCTGCATGTGCTACACCAGTTTCAACAGTAAACGGCTTTGATGATCGGAATACAGCATGACATACCCCATTTGAATATTCCTCATAATCTTCTTTTTTAACAATGATGGATTCCCCAAGGATATCGGATAACATCGGGGCAATTAATTTTTCGCATTCTCCATGTCCGTTGGAAAAAGGTACCGTTATTTCAATATCGACATTTCCCGGTTCAAGACTAAAAATCTCCACCTGTTCAATCTCAACACCAAACCCCTGAATTGCCTCAATAATCTGTTCTTCTTGTTTATAATAATTTTCTCGCTCCCGTTGTATTTCCTTGGCAAAGTTGCCCATTACTTCGGAAACACCCTGTAATTGATCGGCAACGAGCTTTCGGCTCTCCTGTACCTTCTTTTTTAATTTTTGATTGGCCTGATAAAATGTAAGCTCCTGACCAATGGTTTCATACACCTTTTTCGTCCGTGAACAATGCTTCTCCCAATCCCTCGACAATTTCAAGGAAACATTTCCATCATTACGATCCATATCATGAATAATTTGTTCCATATAGGCATAGGTTGTATTAAAATTCTTTGCCCAGCATTGTTCTTTCTTAAAACATGTTTGGCAAGTCTTTGCTGTCACATGACTCATAAAATAGTCCATTTCACGCTCCTCCTCATGATCATCCGGAAAGATATCCACCTGAGAAAAGCTATGGGAGAGGGCTTGAAAGACATGGGAGAACTGCGAGACTCTTTGAGCTGTCACATCACGCATTTTACGCATATATTTTTGCTGTTCTGCCGTGTGCTCGGGGGTACCTGGAATATACTTTGCCAAGCGGGAGGTTAAGTTTTGCGGTGTTAATAGGAACAATAAAATAGCGCCGGCTGTTTCCATTAGAGTGAGTTTAAGAGAACCGCCACCCTCACCATACATACCAATCAACAAAGTAGCGATAAATAGGCCCAGTGAAACACCTAACTTTTTCCCTTCCTTTAATAAACCACCTAAAACCCCTGAGAAGGCTAATAAACTCATATGATAAAAGCTTGATACACTTGCGAGGCTAAAAATGAGACCCGTGACAACGCCTACAGTTGAACCGACAGTTGCCCCAGCAATAAAGGAAAATACTAAAACGAGATAACGTGACATGATGTGTTCTAAAGATAAATCATAAATCTTCCAACCTATGGTCCCGGTCATGATGGACGCCAGGAGAATAATTAAACAGACAATTTCCTCTGTTTTTAATAGCTGCCTCCGCTTATGAAAGGTAAATAGGGGAATACTTTGTAAAAAAATTAACGTTAAAATAAAGGCCAGGCTGGCCTGAACCCCTACCATCATGATGTCATAAACAGCAAGCTGCTTGGACGAGATAAAGGCTTCTGCCAATTTCCCTGCCCCCAAAATAATTCCTACAAAAAAGGGCAAGGCTTTCATTTCATTCTTAATCCACTTCTCTCCTATCTTAAACGCTACTAGAAAGCCAAGCGCTACGGTGAATGTTAAGGCTGCATTCCCCAATGAAATGGTCGCAGCACCGACAATCAATCCGATTAAGGCTAGCGGTGCCTTATCACGTTTGATTAAATAAACTACTGCAAAAAATGGTAGGCCAAAAGGAGTTAATTTTGCCAAAATTAAGGCCCGTCCTAATAAAAATCCCACTAATAACAGGAGAATTCCCTTTTTTATAAAAAATGTTTCCAACAGTAAAAGGAATTGATTTATCAAATGATCTATATTCCATTTTGATGAATGAAGGTTGACTTCTCTGATTGGCTCTATTAAACTCTGTTCTACCTTTTCCATAACTAGCACTCCCTCTTATTTCATCGTTAGGGACTATTATAAAGTTGCTAGATTTAGAAGTTTGTCAAATTGGTGGA
>NZ_JBALNY010000063.1:17580-43174 GCF_036962145.1 Bacillus sp. JJ1764
TATTTGGCGGTGTAGCTCAGCTGGCTAGAGCGTACGGTTCATACCCGTAAGGTCGGGGGTTCGATCCCCTCCGCCGCTATAACGAAAAGCGCAAGCATTAAAAAAATCGGCGAGTTCGCCGATTTTTTTGTGTGTACAAATAAAAAAGACAAGCCGTTAAGACCTGTCTTGTTTTTTATTAGATGATTAGTGACATCTGCTTTATCCGATTATAAATAAGCAGCAAGTTATCCTCGTCTAGCCCCTCTTCCTCCGCGCTTAGACTCAGTGTTTCGCTTTAGGGAAGATAAACGATCTTCGCTGTCTTTTAAAAATTTGGCCATTTTTTGCTCAAAGTTTTCTGGTCTGTTATTGCTGCGATCGTTTGCCCTTCCTTGACGAGGGCGTTGTGAATGTGAATGTCTTTTCTCGGCTTCCGGTCTATCCTTTGCCTTTTTAATAGATAACCCGATTTTGCCATCCTTTTCAACATTAAGTACCTTGACTTCCACCTGGTCGCCAACTTTAAGATGGTCATTAATATCTTTTACATAGTTGTCCGCAACCTCACTGATGTGTACAAGTCCTGTTGATCCATCCGGCAGCTCCACAAACGCTCCGAAATTCGTAATTCCTGTTACCTTTCCTTGTAACTTGCTGCCTACTTCGATTGACATAAAAAAAATGTTCCTCCTTAAAAAATTAAAAAATCATACTTACTATATATTATACAAAAAGTGAAAAATGAGTGTCAATAACACAACTAATTGGTTGATTTTCCCTTATTATCATCCGGAATATTAAAAATAACTTCATTTTGATCAGAGAAAAAATATTCTTTTCTGGCAAGTTTAGCAATGTAATCATCATCGTTTAGCTTTACGATATTTTCCTTTAAGATGTCTTCTTCTTGTTTTAGTTCAGCCAAGTTCTTGGCCAATTTATGCTTTTCTTCCACCTTGGCCTCCAACTTTGATGTTTGGGAAACGAAACTTGAAATCATAAAATAAGATATGAAACTTGCACAAACAAAAAATAGGGAAAGCCGTCTCAATAACAGTTTTCTTTTTCTGGCAGAGGCGATTTCGGCATATTCCTGCTGTTGAACAAAGGGTGTCTGTATTTTTGATACATTTCGTTGTCGTTCTGCTCCCATTCCCTTTACCTACCTTACTCTTTTCGTTTTTTCCACTTATTCACCCATTTAATTATATAATTCCCGATTCCCTTAAAATTTCCTGCCGTTTTATTATATAACTTCTCGACGGATTTTTTAAGACCTTTCGGCAAAAGTTTCCATAAAATTATTAATATTTTCTTGAGAATTCCAAGAATCAATTTAACAACAATAGCGACCACTTTGTAAATAAATTTGACAAGGGTTAGCAACCCACTGCCAAGTGATAAAAGGATGAATAGTAGAAACTGAATTAGCGAGACGATAGGTTTATAAATGAAGAGCAGAAAAGTCTTTCTTATTAATCGTGCTATTGTTAGGGTTGTTTTAATAACTAATTCCAAAAGTTGGAGATAAGTACCTTTAAGCAGACTCTGGTAGGCCGCAAACCCACAAATAAGCGCGATAAAAATATAGAAACGTAATTCCCCATTGTTTACGACAAATAACGCATAGAAAATAATCAGGGCCTGAATCATCCAAAAGAGCAGATCATTGATAAATACAATCCAGCTTTTTCGCTTGGGCCTGTTTAAAAACCTTTGGTACGTATCAAACATGGCACCAAATAAGGACCCCATGCCAATCATTGAAATCATGGTAAGGAATTGTGTTGAAAGGGTCATCTGAACAACTTGCTAAAGAAGCCTTTAGCCTTCTCCCCATGATGTTCATCAATATAGACCAAATCAAAAATTTTCCCCTTGATTGAAACTATCCCCTTCTCCACATCTAAATTCTTCATTTGCAGGTTTTGACCCTTAATCGCTAGGAACCCCATAGACGTTTCTAATAAAAACTCTTCCGTATCAAAGCTCTCTACTTGTTTTACCCCGGTAATATCTAGAAGCTTCCGCCCCCTCATGATGACATCATGGTCGGGAACACTACTTTTTGGTTGATTGTTATCATAAAATTGACTCATCTAACATCCCTCTCAATCATAGGTACTTGTACATTTTTATGAGATTGAGAGGTAATTTAGAACGTCAAAACGCTATTATTGCATGCCTTCGTCGTAATTGCCCACTCTTTCTTCCTTAAGAATGGTATACATTTCGGCTGCTTCGTCTTTTCGGCTCGTCTCTTGAATTCGGTCGATTCTTACGGTTACTAATCTTTGACCCAGCCGTAACGTTAATTCATCTCCTACCTTTACATTAGAGCTGGCTTTCGCCTCTTTTCCATTAATTTCTATTCTGCCCTGATCCGATACTTCTTTTGCCAACGTTCTTCTTTTGATTAATCTAGATACTTTTAAAAATTTGTCTAAACGCATACTGTTCATCCCATCCTATAATCCGTTTATTTTTGCCTCATCCCAATATCGATCCAGTTCTTCAAGGGTAAAATCACTAAAGACCCGCCCGCTTTCTTTGACTTTTTTCTCGATATACTGAAATCTCCGCATAAATTTTACATTCGTTTCATACAATGCTTCCTCTGGATCCATTTTTAGAAATCTGGCCACATTTACAAGGGCAAATAATAAATCGCCAAATTCCTGTTTTGCTCTGGCAAGACCTTCTTGTGTTCCATCTAGCTCCTGAACAAATTCCTCTAGCTCTTCTTTCACTTTCTCTAAAGCCGGGGTTACTTCCTGCCAATCGAAGCCTACTTTTGCTGCTTTCTTTTGTAACTCAAATGCCATCAACAATTTAGGCAATGACTTAGAAACGCCATCGAGCAAGGAATCTGGCACTCCGCCTTTTTCCTGTTTCTTAATTTCCTGCCAGTTCTGAACTACCTCTTCAGCGGTGTCAGCCATCCCCGTACCAAACACATGTGGATGCCTACGAACCATCTTCGCGGCTAGCCCTTCAATCACATCTTCAATAGAAAAATAGCCTTCATCCTCACCGATCTGTGCATGAAGCATCACTTGAAGCAAGACATCCCCTAGCTCTTCAATCAAATGATCAATATCCCCTTCATTTATAGCATCAATCACTTCATACGTTTCCTCAATTAAGTATGGTTTTAACGATTCATGTGTTTGTTCTTTATCCCATGGACAACCATTCGGCCCACGTAAAATGGCAATGACCTCTCTAAGCTTGGAGAAATCCTTCCATAAAAGTGTCTCTTCTTTCACTGGAGGTACATAAACAGAGGTAAGATTGTTGATAGAAACATTTCTGTCCAATTCATATAACGGTACTGTTTCCATTATTTCTTGATCGCTACCTGCAGCCGTTACGATTGTTACTTCATAATCATCCGGCAGTTTTTCCATCAAGGTTAACTTAACATTTGAAGCAATAAATTGGTCATATACTTGGCTGATAATCATATGCTGATTAACCATCAGTTGGTCTTTATGTAGTGCCGTTCCATCAAGCAGTTGAAACCCCTCAACCGGATCTACCTTTAATGAAGCAAATATGGCATCTAAAAAGCTTTGTCCACCGCCAATGACAATGTCTAGACCTTGTTTGGGCCCTTCTGCTAAAAGCAGCTGCACCGTCCGCTCGGCCACAAGTGGATGCCCCGGTACACCGTAAATAATGGAATTTTCTTGCGCCTTTTTGATTAATAGTTCGGTAATTTCCTGATAGACTTCTTCAAATTGTTCATGTTTCTCATAAATGTCATCAAATGAAACATATTGCATTCCTTCACTCACTAGGTCAGCAACAACCGGATGCTCTTTCGTTCGCAAAAACACCTGACCGGAATGAAGTAGTTTCTTATATACACCAACAGGAAGCTGTTCAAGATCTCCTGCTCCTAACCCTACAATTTCAATTTTGTTCGCCATTATTGGAATCGGTCCTTTCGAGCGATAAAATATTTTAATTTACTTCCTAGTGGAAAATAAGCCAAATCCTCTTCGTGGAATATTTTCCCTCTTAATATTATAAATAAAAAAACGAATCCGCCGATTAATACTGCGCTCAGCGCCTGAATAGCAGCACCTAGTCGATGCATATCAAACAACCTTGTAATAAACGTGGTAACCAGTAAGTATTCCTTTAAAACTAGGTACATAGCTGCAGTACCCAAAAGAACGACCACCATGAAACGAAGGGTAACTAAAGGAATTTTGACCTGTCTTTTTAATTGGTGCAACAACATCATCGTCACGATCGCTAAAGAAAGAAGTGAGGCAACAGCGGCACCTTTTATACCTAGTATAGGAATGAGGGCAAGATTTAGTACATACTTTAACGGGAATATGGTTATTACGGCAACTGCTGAAAAAAGGAAACTGCCCAAACCTTGTAATATGGCCGTTATTGTTGCAATCATGGACGTAAAAAAGATAACCCAACTGAGGATCCCCAATACAGAGGATCCCGCACCATTTTCAAACAACATGATATTGGTTGGTTTTATGATCGCCCATAGCCCTGCTGAAGCACCTGCTCCTATTACAATACTGACTTTGATCGCCAATTGTATTTTATGATGTAAGAACTGTGGTTTTGCAGCTAATCTTTCTCGGGTAATGAGCGGCACTAACGTCAATGACATGGAAGTTGCAGCAACTGTTCCCATTTGAATCAGCGGCTGGCCGCGGTCATAAACCCCTTTTAATCCCTTAGCTGCATCTTGAGCCAACCCATTTGCTGTTAATTGTGCATACAAATTTAACGAATCGGCCATTTGAATAAAAATCATCAGCATCCCGCTTAGGCATATAGTCAGTCCCTGGAAGGTCAGGGCCTTTACAATTTCTTTTGATTCCCCATAATATTGCATTACTAAGCCTTTTTTGGGTCCGATTATTTCCCAGTCTTTACGAAATCGCAGAAACATAAACAAGATGACCCCAGCTGTCATACTTCCAGTAATGGAGCCAAACATAGCCCCTCCACCAACAAAATATAAAGAATATCCTTTTTGGATAAAAAGATAGGATAAAACCAGAATCGTTAATACACGGATGGATTGCTCCCCAACCTGGGACAGAGCAGTCGGAGTCATATCTCCAATCCCTTGATAATAGCCCCTTAATACCGATACAATCGGAAATAGTAAAAAGACTATGGCTACTACTCTTAATAGAATCGCTAAATGTGGATCATTCATCCACCCAGCTATCGTACTGGCGCCAAAATATAGAACCAAAAAGCACAAAAATCCAATTAATTGTAAGTATAGAAAAGATACATAGAGGAGCAACCGGGCATAGCCTCCTGCCTTCTTCTCCCGTTGTTCTGCATAGAGCCTTGAAATGACCACTGGAAAACCTGTGGTGGAGAGTACCATTGCCACTCCGTAAAACGGATATACTTGCTGATATATGTAAAAACCGATATCCCCAACAATATTTTGAAAAGGAATTCGATAAAATGCACTGAGGATTTTCGTAATCAATGCTGCGACTGTTAAAATGAAGGCCCCTTTAAATAAAGCCTTTGACGGATTCACCGGCTTCACCTGCCAAAATAAACTAACATGTATTATAACATTAAAAAAGGCAGCATTGGCTGCCTTTTTCCATTTGCATTTGAATATACAGCCTACTGCTCCATCTGTCTGGCTAAAAAGCCAGCAGCAGTTTCGACTGCTTTCTTTTCCACTTCACCCAATGTTCCTTCTTTTGCAAAAATAATGACAGCTCCAATGGGGTCTCCATTTGCAATAATCGGACCAATTGTAAAGGAAGTCATTGCTTCGTTCATGCCATCAACCAAGGCGACTTCGCCTTGTTGTGTAGTAAGGACAGAATTACGCTCCTCCATGGTCTTTTCTACTAATTCACTGATATTTTTATTCAAATATTCTTTTTTGGAACCGCCTGATACGGCAATAAATGTATCTCTATCACAGATTAACACGGGATTTCCGAGGCTGTCAAAAAGGGCTTCCGCATATTCCTTGGCAAAATCGCTTAGCTCGCTGATTGGTGAATACTTTTTTAGAATAACTTCCCCATCCCGATCCACAAAGATTTCTAGTGGATCCCCTTCTCGGATACGCAAAGTTCTGCGTATTTCTTTGGGAATTACAACACGACCCAAATCATCGATTCGACGAACTATTCCAGTTGCTTTCATCCAATGTTGCCTCACTTTCATCTGATGATTTTCAACTTGGTAATGATAATCCTTCTTATTTATCGCTACCAACTTTGAACTTAGTATCTTTCATCTGGAAAGTTCTATACACAAACGTAATTTTTTTTCTCTCTTATAGGTAATATTCCAAAAATGGTTACAACAACATTGGATTTGTTTGGTTTAGCGTTAATTAACTGGATTCTCTTGGGTTCTTTTTGCCATCGGGATTCCTTTAATCATTTCTAGAGCAATATGAAGCCATTGAGCTGTACTATATTCTTTCGTATTGATCACAATCTTAAGCCTTCTACCATCCATTCCCGGAATAATGGAGCGGCCAAATTGGTTACCAATATGGAATATTTTACTGCCATCTATTGTGTTTGTGATCTCTTCATTTAAAAAGAGGGTAACTTCTTGCTTGATCTGTTTCACCTGCTCTACTCCATTTTGCAAGGCATATACCTTCAATTCAGCAATTTGGAATAAATAGGCGACCTCATCCGGATATTCACCAAAGCGATCCTGCATTTCCGCATCAAGTTCTTCAATGTCTTCAAGTGACACTGCTCCTCTGAAGCGCTTATACATTTCAATTTTTTGATGACCATCTTTAATATAAGAATCAGGAATATAAGCATCGATTTCCAAATCTATTTCAACAGTTGGTTTCGCTTCACCTTTAAGGTCGCCTTTTCTTTCCTCAATCGCTTCCTTCAACATTTGTGAATACAGGTCAAAACCGACAGAATCAATAAATCCATGCTGCTGGGCACCTAGCAAATTACCGGCACCACGAATCGCTAAATCCCGCATCGCAATTTTAAAACCTGAGCCTAATTCGGTGAATTCCTTAATTGCCTCAAGTCGCTTTTCTGCCACTTCCGTTAACACTTTGTCTTTCCGATAAGTAAAGTAGGCATAAGCCACACGATTGGAACGTCCTACGCGACCACGCAGCTGATACAGCTGTGACAAACCCATACGATCCGCATCATGGACAATCAGTGTATTAACATTAGGAATATCGACCCCTGTTTCAATAATCGTTGTACTTACAAGCACATCAAATTCACCTGACAGGAAATTAAGCATAACAGATTCTAATTCATTCTCTGTCATTTTTCCATGAGCATAGGCGACCCGGGCATCTGGAACCAGCATCGAAATTTCCTCAGCCTTGCGTTCAATATCTTCCACTCTGTTATATAAAAAGTAAACTTGTCCGTCACGGGCCAACTCACGCTCAATGGCCTCCCGAACTAAGTATCCATTATACTCCATTACATATGTTTGCACAGGAAAACGATTTTCCGGCGGTGTTTCGATAACAGATAAATCCCTTACCCCAAGCATCGACATATGAAGCGTTCTTGGAATAGGTGTTGCCGTTAAAGTTAATACATCAATATTGGTCTTTAACTTCTTTATCTTTTCTTTGTGGGTTACACCGAAGCGCTGCTCTTCGTCTATGATTAACAAACCGATATCACGGTAAACAATATCCTTTGATAACAAACGATGGGTTCCAACGACAATGTCTACTGTTCCCGCCTTCAACCCTTTCATCGTTTCCGCCTGTTGTTTTTTAGTACGAAATCGGCTTAATAAGCCAATATTAATCGGATAATCTTGAAATCTTTCTCTTAATGTCTCAAAATGCTGTTGAGCCAATATAGTCGTCGGTACCAAGAAAGCTACCTGTTTCCCGTCAGCAATGGCTTTAAAGGCAGCACGTATCGCCACTTCCGTTTTTCCATAGCCTACATCACCGCACAATAAGCGATCCATTGGACGAGGCCGTTCCATATCCTTTTTAATTTCATGAATGGACCTTATCTGGTCATCCGTTTCACGGTAAGGGAAGGAACTCTCAAACTCTCTTTGCATATCCCCATCAGGTGTAAAGGCGTAGCCGACAGCTGCTTCCCTCTCAGCGTATAATTTAATTAGATCATCCGCGATATCCTCAACTGTTGATTGAACCTTCTTTTTAACCTTTTTCCAGTCGCTACCGCCCAGCTTATAAATTTTAGGATCCTTTCCTTCAGAACCCACATACTTTTGGACCAAATCTATTTGATCGACCGGTACGTACAGTTTATCTGTTCCTTGGTAGCGAATATGAAGATAATCCTTATGAACGCCGTTAATCACTAGTGTTTCAATTCCAATATATTTCCCAATCCCATGATTTACATGGACAACATAATCACCTATTTTAAGCTCTGAATAACTCTTAATCCGCTCAGCATTAGATAATTTTTGTCGGCCGGCTGATTTTTTTAAACGCTTAGTAAAGAGTTCCTCCTCAGTAATAACCGCAATTTTTTGAATGGAAAGCTCAAAACCTGCCTGAAGGTTCCCCTTAATAATTTGAACCTTACCAGGTAATAGCTGTTGGTCGGCCGAAACAATAGACGACTCTATTTCATAATCCTCAAGGACTCTTTCTAATTTTTTAACACGTTCTTCATCGGGGCCTAAGAAAACAATGGAATAATGGCCTTTTTTCCAGCGTTCCACTTCAGATTTCAGCAAATGCATTTGTCCATGGAAGTTTTGCATCGGCTTACAGGATACATTAATGATATTTTGCGGACTTGTATTAGCCACATGACGTAAAAACAAGGATAAATAAAGAACAGGATGTTCCTTTTTTTGCAAAAGAGCGGACAGATCATGAGAAATATGAACATCATGGATAATCTGACCTTCACCCAGCAAGCCTATATACCATTCTGCCTCTTCTTTGACAAGCGAATCGTTCATTTCTTTAATTCGGCTGATTTCATCAATTATGACCAGCCCATTAGTTGGAAGGTAGTCTACTAAACTACTAGCATGTTCGTATCCTAATGATAGGTATTTGTAGACTTGTTCAGGCTTCTGGCCATTCTTCAACTGTTCCAGCTCATAACTGATATTTTGAGATAGTTGAACCTTTGCTTTGTCATCCTTCAGCTTTCTTAGGCTTTGTGCCAGCCCATCCTCAAGTTTGTCAATCATCAGGCTATAATTTTCCGGTTCCAATAACACCTCTGTTGCCGGTCCAATCATTATCTCGGAAATCTTTTCTTTTGATCGCTGGTCCTCTAATGAAAAATAGCGAATTGAATCTATTTCTGTATCAAATAACTCAATCCGAAGTGGATTCTCTTCGGTTAGGGGGTAAATATCAATAATTCCCCCTCGTACACTAAACTCACCAGGAGTTGATACCATTTCCGATCGAACATAACCCATTTGAACAAAGGTATTTAATATTTGATCAATATCAATGTCTTCTCCTAGCTTTAATGAAAGTTGGTATTTTCTCCATAGTGATTTTGGCGGAAGGATTTTCTTTAAACCGGCAATGGGGGCAATTAAAATTCCTTGCTGGTGCTGACTCCAGTAATTTAACGCCTCAATCCGTTGGGCTTTTAATTCTGGGCTGGCGATACTAAGCTCTGCAGCAATTAATTCATTGGCCGGGAATAAAAAGACTTCTTTTTCATTTACTAGATTGGCAATATCATCGTATAGTTTTTGTGCCTGTAATAGATTATGGGTTACAAGCAGAATCGGCTTTTTCATTTTTTCAAAGATGGTTGCAGTCAGTACCGTTCTTGATGAGCCCGATAAGCCGGCAATTAGCTGCTCTTTTAAACCTTCATTCACGCCGGCGATGACGGAGTGAACATCTTCCTGTTGTAAAAATAATGATTTTAACCCGTTCAAACTATGCCCTCCTCTCCCTAAAAATGTATTTGATCGTTAAGAATGTAAATAGAAAAATGCTTTGGAGTTTAGTCCAAAGCTCATGTTAATGGATTAAGTAATCATACTGATGATAATCGGGATTTCTCTCCAAAGCCTCCTGACAGTCCTCACAAATGGCTTTAATATGAATATCACCTGATGTGTCATACGTGACCATTTCTTGTCGTTCATGCTCTGTTAATGTATGGAGACCAAGAGATTCCGAATAAATGGACGATTGTTCGATGGAGCCAAGTTTTGCTCCACAATGTCGGCAATGATAATGGATAGCCATGCCTGTCCCTCCCCACTCTAAGAGTTCGATACTAGTATGTACCTAATGGGATGAACTTATTCATAGTTCCATTTTAGCGGGTTTTGCTTCATTGTATGAATCGATAGCCCGTATCATGCATGAACAGATTAAGCATTATACTCATTCATCACCTGTAAAAACGGTTTATCTAACCACGCCTCACAAGCATCAGCACTTTTTAAAATAGCCTCGTTGATGAAAGCCTGCTCTTCCTGCCGAAATTTGCCTAAAACAAAATCGGTAACACTCATGCCATTTTGAGGACGATCAATGCCAACGCGGATTCGATTAAACTGTTGTGTTCCTAAATGGGCGACTGTTGATTTAATACCATTATGTCCACCAGGACTCCCCTTTTGCCGCAAACGAATTTTCCCCACGGGCAAGTCTAGGTCATCATAAATGACAAGGAAGTCTTCAATGTCTATTTGATAATAATCCATAACCGCTCGAATAGATTCACCTGATAAATTCATATAAGTAAGCGGCTTTAATAAAAGGATTTTTTCCCCTTTATAAATACCCATTCCATACAGCCCTTTTAATTTTGACTGATTGAGCGGAATGGAAAATCGCTTGGATAATTCATCAATTACATCAAATCCGATATTATGTCTGGTATGTTCATAGGGCTTTCCCGGATTTCCTAAGCCTACGATACATTTCATATTCCCCACCTCTTCCGGTTTTGCCCGCCTGGTAAATAGATTTCGAAACATTTGCCTCTCCTGTTTAAGAGTTGATTCTTTTGAACTAGCTAACTTTATGCGACAAAAGACGTAACCTGATTTAGGTTACGTCTGCTGCTATTCTTTACCCACTGGTTCAGTTTCTCTGCCTTCTTCATTATCAGGGTGACCACCCTCTTGCTGTTCACCAGCATTAATTTCTTCCTCCTGCTTCGGTGGAAGAATCGAGGCGATGACTTCCCCTTCTTCATGATTGAAGGTAAATTCACCTTGATAAGGGATATCCGCAACGGTTAAGGTTTCCCCAACCTTTAGACTCGTTACATCCATCTCAATTTGCTGTGGAATCTGGTCAGGAACGGCTGTAATAGAAAGTTGATGAACCGGCTGCTGGAGCACCCCGCCATCCTTTACCCCTTCCGCTTCACCAGTAAGGACGAGTCTCACATCAACGGTAATTTTTGAAGACTTATCAACCGCAAGAAAATCAACGTGGATAATTTCCTTTTTTATAAAATCCTCTTGATAGTCAGATAAAATTACATCTTGTTTGCTTCCATTTACATCAAGGGAGATAATTCCATTTCTGCCTACGCTTCGAATCGTTTTTGTTAAATCCGCCGAACTGATAAATACAGGTTTACTTTCAACCTTTGCCCCATAAATAACGGCAGGTATATTTCCGTTTCGTCTATTCTTCTTTAATTCTGAAGTTGGTAGATCTTTTCGTTCTTGTGCCTGTAAAACAGCTGTCATAAAATGTCACCTTCCTATTTCATTCTTCTATATAAAATTTCCCCAAAATAGGAAGGTCTAAACATTTTTCTATTTTAATTAATCAAACAAAGTGCTGACAGATTGTTCTTCGTGAATCCGGATAATCGCTTCACTAATAAGCGGTGCTACAGAAAGGCTGAAAATCTTCTCAATTTTCTTCTCTTCCGGAAGAGCAATGGAATTTGTAACGACTAATTCTTTAATTTTTGAATTTTGAATTCTTTCAATTGCCGGTCCTGACAATACTGGATGTGTACAGCATGCATATACTTCTTTTGCACCGTTTTCAACCAATGCGTTGGCAGCCAAAGTAATAGTACCCGCTGTATCAATAATATCATCAATCAGAATAGCCACTTTGCCCTCAATATTACCAACAATATTCATAACCTCTGCCACATTTGGTCTTGGGCGACGTTTATCAATAATGGCAATAGGCGCCTTTAAGCGTTCTGCCATCTTTCTGGCCCTGGTAACACCACCGTGGTCTGGAGAAACGACAACGATATCACCATCTAATTCCCTATTGCAAAAATAATCGGAAAGAATTGGAACACCCATTAAATGATCAATTGGAATATCAAAGAATCCTTGAATTTGTGGTGCATGCAAATCAAGGGTAAGCACGCGAGTAGCTCCTGCTGTTTCAAGAAGGTTTGCCACTAATTTTGAAGTAATTGGCTCACGTGCACGTGCTTTTCGATCCTGACGTGCATAGCCATAGTATGGCATAACAATGTTAATCGTTTTAGCTGATGCCCTCTTTAACGCATCAATCATGATTAATAATTCCATGATGTTATCATTAACTGGCTGACTGGTTGACTGAATGACATAGACATCGCAACCACGGATACTTTCTTCAATATTAATTTGAATTTCTCCGTCACTAAACCTTGATACTGAGCACTTTCCAAGTTCAACTCCAATTACCTTTGCAATTTCTTGAGCTAAAGGGATATTTGAATTAAGAGTGAACACTTTTAAATTTGGATCTAAATATTGATTAGACATTTCAGGCCTCCTGGAATTCTCCGCTTATTTCTTCAAATTTAGCTTATCAACGTAATTATCTTTATTTACTTGTTGTGCCCGTGCAATTGACAAAGCATTTCCCGGTACATTTTTGGTGATCGTAGAACCTGCAGCAACATAGGCTCCTTTTCCAATTGTCACAGGTGCAACTAAATTGGAATTGCAGCCGATAAAAACATCATCCTCAATTTTGGTCAAGAATTTATTTTTACCGTCATAATTCACCGTTATCGATCCACAGCCAATATTGACATTATCCCCTACTTCGGCATCGCCAATATAGCTAAGATGGGAAGCTTTACTTCCATTTCCGAACACAGCTTTTTTAATTTCAACAAAGTTCCCAATTTTTACGTCATCATGAATGGCAGAGTCTGGGCGAATATGTGCAAATGGGCCTATATTGACTCGCGAACCAATGGAACTAGCGAAAGCTGCCGATTGACGAATCACCGTTTCGTTCCCAACTAGGCATTGATCAATTTCAGAGTTTGGTCCAATTTGGCATTCGGATCCAATCACTGAATTCCCTTTAATGCTCGTCCCTGGAAAAATAACAGTATCTTGGCCTATGTTGACTTGGTCCTCAATATAGGTATTAGCTGGATCGATGATGGTTACGCCATTACGCATATGAATTTCATTAATACGATGACGCATAATCCGTTCGGCTTCTGCTAACGCAACCCTGTCGTTTACTCCAAGTGTCTCTTCAAAATCAGGAGTTTGGTAAGCTGCAACGACCTCTCCCTGCTTTTTAAGGATTTCAATAACATCCGGCAGATAGTATTCACCTTGAACATTATCATTTGAAACATTTTTTAATGCTTCAAATAAGGCAATATTATCAAAGCAATAGGTCCCTGTATTAATCTCGTTGATTTGTCTCTCTGCTTCAGATGCATCCTTATGTTCCACAATTTTTTCGACATGACCATTTTCATTTCGAATGATCCGACCATAGCCAGTAGGATCTTCTATTTTCGCTGTAAGGATCGTGGCTTTTGCCTTTGACTCTTCATGCTGTTTAAATAGCGACTCCATTGTCTCTGATCGGATGAGCGGGGTATCCCCACAAACAACAAGCGTGATGCCTTGTTTACCTTCGAGGATCTCTTGTGCTTGTCTAACGGCATGAGCAGTACCCAACTGCTGTTCCTGCAAGGCATAGTGGCTTGCATCCCCTAACTCCGCTTTTACCATCTCCGCACCGTGGCCAATAATCGTAACTATTTCCTGTGTATTCAATTTGTTCACTTGGTCGACCACATGTTGAACCATTGGTTTACCACAAACCGGGTGTAGCACTTTATAAAGCTTTGATTTCATCCGCGTTCCTTGCCCTGCGGCTAAAATCACAGCAAAGCGATTAGACATGAACAGTCCTCCAATAAGCTCTTTTTTCCCCACATTAACGGGCAGTAAGACCACTGGTCAATTGCCTATAAATGTCCGATTCTGTTCAACTATCATTTAGTGAGGGTGAAAAGAACCCCCATTCGTTGAAGTTTCACTTTATCCATTAAAAATATTAACGTAAATGGGATATCATTTCAAGGAGAGGAGAGCACATGCTATTGCAAAAATTTTTAAAAAAGAGGGATGATACGGGCAATTTTACTGGGGACAAAATATTTTAAACAATAAAAAGAGCCTTACTCAGAAGAAAGGCCCTAGTTGTTCAAATCCTCAGGAAGCTCCGGCTTCTTCAAATTCTACTTCTAATTCACCTAGGCGGTGGTATTCAGCCAAAACAGCTTCTTGAATTTTACCGCGCGTTCCTGAATTAATTGGATGCGCAATGTCACGAAATTCACCATCAGGTGTACGTTTACTTGGCATAGCGACAAATAAACCGTTATTCCCGTCAATAACACGAATGTCGTGGACTACAAATTCATTATCTAATGTAATTGAAGCGATTGCCCTCATCCGTCCATCGGTATTGACACGGCGTAATCTTACGTCAGTTACTTCCATTTGCTCACACCCTTTTCATATTGATAAAAAGCTAGTTATTAAATTCAACAAAGTTTTATTGATTCCTGCTAATTATTTAAATTTTTTTTGAAAATTTAGGTCAAAATGGTGAACAATTGGAAATTCGCTCCGTGTTTTAGCAAAAATTAGGGTACTATTTATCTATTTATTCTCCAAATATCAACAAAAAAACGCCCGTTTATTTAACGAGCGCTATCACTTCGATTTCAACTAAAACGTCTTTTGGTAATCTAGCCACCTCTACACAGGAACGGGCCGGTTTATGTGCTGAAAAATATTCTCCGTAAACTTCGTTAACAGCAGCAAAATCATCCATACTTTTGATAAAAACCGTTGCCTTGATTACGGTTTCAAATGAAGCCCCAGCTTCCTGCAAAACGGCTTGGAGATTGCGAAAAACTTGGTGCGTTTGTTCCTTAATATCACCATTAACCATCGTTCCTTCAGCAGTTAACGGAATTTGTCCAGAACTAAAGAACATATTATTTACGACTATTCCTTGGGAATAAGGACCAATGGCTGCGGGTGCTTGATTAGTTTGAACTTCTTTCATGCGATCTCCTCCATTACTCTTTAAAATAGTTTCCGATGTGAACATTGATGTTTTTATCTTTTATATCAACATCAGATAATGTCACAAGTGATAAATATTCATCCACTAGCCGATCTTCTGTTTTTTCGGCCTCAACTAGAACTGCAATTCCGCTTAAGGTTGCATCAAATTCTTCGAGCATGCTAATCATTCCCATTACCGTTCCGCCGGCTTTCATAAAATCATCGACAATGAGAACATTTGAACCTTGCTTCATGCTTCGTTTAGACAAAACCATGGTCTGTATTCTTTTAGCGGAGCCCGAAACATAATTAATACTTACCGTTGGCCCCTCCGTTACCTTACTGTCCCTTCTTACAATAACTACCGGAACATTTAATTGACTGGCTACTGCATAAGCAAGAGGGATCCCTTTTGTTGCAATAGTCATAACCACGTCAATTTTTGTATCCACATAGGCTGACGCAATAATTCTGCCGGCCTGTTGAACAATCTGGGGATTGCCCAATATATCAGTAAGATATAAATAGCCTCCTGGTAAAAGCCGCTCCGGGTCGGCAATTAACTGACAAAGCTCCTCGGCAAAAGGTTTTGCTTCGTCCTTACTAACCTTTACAAAAAATTTCACACCGCCAGCGGCACCGGGAATTGTTTTTAACGTTCCAATTCCTCTTTGCTCAAAGGTATCCTTCACAATCGCTAAATCCTCACTAATGGAAGACTTGGCAGAAGCATAGCGTTCTGCAAAAAACGTGAGTGGCACTAACTGGCGAGGATGGTCCAGCAAATAATTAGTCATATCAATCAAACGTTCACTGCGGCGAAACTTCATAATCATCCTCCAAAACCGAATATTCTACTAGAAGAATACCATCATTGTGCGTATTTAATCAAGAGAATGCCGCTCTCCTAACATTCTAACGGCAAATACCTGGTCACAAAATCCTCTTAATCCATTATAAATACGATGCATTCTTGAATCATGACGAACGAGACCAAATACGGTGGGTCCGCTCCCGCTCATTAATACCGCATCGGCACCAAACCGTTTCATCTGTTCCTTTATTTGTGCTACCTCAGGATGAAGATGCAAGGTCACTTCTTCTAAGACATTACCAACATTTTTACTTACCCTTTGATAGTCATTTACCTTAATTGCTTCAATCATCTCTGGAATATTGGGATGCATAACCCCGTTGACATCCAAACGACGGTATACTTCTGCTGTTGACACCCCGATGAAAGGCTTGGCTAAAATGACCCAACAGGTTGGAGGGGCTGGAAGTTCGGTAATTTTTTCACCACGCCCTTTTGCCAGTGCCGTCCCCCCATATACACAAAAGGCAACATCCGAACCAATTTCACTGCCTAGCTCCGCCAGTTCATCAAGAGTTAGACCGAGATTCCATAACTTATTCAAACCCCTCAAAGTGGCAGCAGCATCACTACTTCCACCAGCTAATCCTGCCGCAACAGGAATCGTTTTTTCAATGGCAATTTCGACCCCCTGTTTCACGTTAAAGCGGGTCTTTAACAGTTGGGCAGCTTGATAGGCCAAATTTCGTTGATCATCCGGAACATAACGATTATGGGACAAAATATGTATTTTATCTTGATCTAACAAGGTAAGTTCAATCCGATCAGCTAAATCTATAGTGGTCATTATCATTTCAACCTCATGAAAGCCATCGGGACGCTTATGTAATACATCCAAAGCTAAATTAATTTTAGCCGGCGCCTTGACTAAAAGCTTCACGCTCGTCCACCTACTTTAAAAGTTTAAAGCATCTTGCAAACCGCATGATGCATTTTCCGATTTATATATATTTTCCTATTTTACCACAAATAGCTCAATGTAAGACGTAGGATATCTAGATATCCTATCAAATTCTATATTTTATCATTAATTATTTACAAGAAAAAGTCATATTTAAAGGCCAGAGGCTTTCCCTCTGACCTTGCTGTGATGAATTGTTTAATTAACTTAAAGCGGATATACGTCTATGGCACCTATGATTTTCGATTTTGTGCAGCTAATTGTGCTTCCGCAAGTTCAATAGCCCGTTTTACCATATTTCCTGCGTCTTTGGCACGGATGCCGCCCCAACCTTCTCTTTGCACGACATCATAAAATCCCAGGTCCTTAGCCAGTTCTTCCTTAAACTGTCCAGACATGATTCCTCTTCTTCTGCCCATCTAAACAACTCCCTTCTTGTCACAGCATTCTTAGTATGGGTTAAAAACAAGGTTTCATGACATGCCTGAAACAGCAAAAAGCAGTAAACGTCATGTTTACTGCCATGCATCTCTTATATTCTAGCTTAAAGCGGCACTTCCTGCGGTTTCTTCATAGAAGGTAATCTGAACTGTTTCTGTTAATACATCAGCATAGCTGTAAGATACACGTTCAAAGGCATTTTCTTCTTGGTCCAATTCAATCACAAAAACAGATGGGTACGTTTCAGCGAGAACACCTGAGCGTTCAATCGTTTTTCTTCGTCCACCATTTGCCTTAAGTAATAACCTTTTACCTAAATTGGAATCCAGGGCCTTTTTAATATCTGCTAAGGTTTTTGTCATTCGGTCCACCTCACTATGTAAAGTATAACACACTGACACAATCTTGTCAAACAAAATAATAAATTATATCAGTCCGACAAAATGATTGTCAATATTTTTTATTCCATTTTTTTTGCTAAATTTCAACATTTTTATCGTTACCTTAAAACGTCAGTAATATGTATAGAGGAGAAAAAATAAGCCTCTGTATATACAAAGCTTATTCCTCCTCGTCCTGAACGGGATGATAAGGCATTCCAGTCCGCAGCACACCTTTTGTTTCAATTCCTCCTAATCCCTTCTCACCAGTTAAAGTGTTGCGAAGAACATCCCAGACATTAATTCTTTCCATGAACGGGGTAAAACTGACTTTTGCAACAATATAGACCGGATCAAGTGCATGAATATTAATTCTCGAAGGGGAACTTGCAAAATTCGCCCCTGCATGAATCAAGGATTCGAAGTGAGATTGGCACGCACCAGCAAAAATCACTAATTGGTCCAGGTGCGGGAACTTTTTTCGGGCTTCCTTAACAGTCTGGACAAAGTGCTTGGAATGGCGGTAAGCATTAATATCGGTTATTTTCCCTTTTGCTTTTGAATAGGCGTCATGTCCGGTAATGACAAGGATATCCGGCCGATAATAATCAATGAGTCCGCTAATTTTCATAGGCATTTCTTTTTCATTGCAATGAATTCCCAAGACCGGAACCCCAATTTTTTCGTAAAGTGCCATGCATTTTTTTAAATAAACAGGATCCCCGTCGAGGTGCAGCACTTTCCCGGGAATCTGAAAGTAACTGCTTGGTTTCACATATCCGCTAGTCGCTTCGTACTCCTGCCTCTCCTTCAATAGATCTACGTCCTGCGTAAATAATCTCAAAGATTGTTCTTCAAGTGTTCTGGATTCTCTGGAATGCTTTAATATTTCAGATTGATTCACCTTAACCAAATCACCATAAGGGGCATCAGCAATAAGGCGAAAATCCTCCCCATAAAGGATCGCAATATGTTGACCATTGGTATGTTGTAGATCGATAACCCGAAAGAGAAGATCACAGTTATGCGAACGTCTGCTGACTATATCATTTACTTTTATCTCCACTGCCGTCACTCCAATAGACCAGCAATTAGGGCCTCAAATAAGGTTTCTCTCATAGGCTATGCAAGGATGGATGTCCTGGTGAATGGAGATATGAATGGAAAACTAAATTCATTTGGGTTGCTTGTGCATCAGGGAGGGATCAGCGTTTTTTTGGGCATGTTGGTTGATTCTATGTGTCCTTTTTCTTGAGGCAGGGCTCTTTGGGTACGTAGAGTCCTTACGTGCCGCTTTTTTGCGTTTCGTTGCTCTATCAGGAATGTAGATGGCTCCTACGTGACCTTTTTTCTTGCGGCCTCCCTTTTTCTTAAATTTAGACCGGAACGTTCCTTCTTTTTGCTCTTTTTCGGGCCAATATACTGCCTCTATCTGTCCTTTTTTCCGCTCCAAGACTCTTTTCATGCCGATACAAAAAAATAGACCCTTAAACAAGGTCTATTTAAAATGCTTATATAATTCATTGCTCAGACGGGCAAATTCCTCCAGAGACAAGGTTTCACCCCGTCTGCCTGGTTCAATGCCTGCAGCCTCCAAAGCAGCCAAAATAGCCTCCTTAGCCTGCTTTCCATTCGGCAGCTGACTTGTTAGGTTATTTAGCAATGTTTTTCTCCTTTGGGCAAAGCTTGCCTTTGTCACTTGGAAAAAGAACGTTTCATCTTCAACGCTTACAGCAGGCTTGTCTCGCTTAATCAGACGAATCACTGCGGAATCCACATTCGGCTGTGGAACAAATACCGTTTTTGGCACAATCATGACTGTCTCTGCCTCTGTATAGTATTGTACGGCTATGGATAGAGATCCATAGTCTTTTGTGCCAGGCTTAGCGGAAATGCGGTCGGCTACCTCTTTTTGAAGCATACATACAATTCCTCGTATCGGAATGTGATCTTCGAGCAGCTTCATAATGATCGGTGTCGTCACGTAATAGGGTAAATTGGCAACTACCATTACATCTGTAGTTCCGCTAAACTCCTCCTCCATAATTGCCTGTACATCCGCTTTTAAAATATCCTGATGGATAATTTTCACATTGTCATAAGGCGATAAGGTTTCCCCCAAAATGGGTAAAAGTCTTTGGTCGATCTCAAAAGCTACCACTTTTTTACTTGAACGCGCAAGCTGTTCGGTTAACGCCCCGATTCCTGGCCCGATTTCAATGGCTCCTGTTTGTTCAGGATTTAATTCCGCATAACCAACAATATTCTTTAGTATGTTGGTATCAATCAAGAAATTTTGACCAAGGCTCTTTTTAAAGGAAAAGCCGTATTTCTCCAAAATGGCCCGTGTTCTTACTGGGGTTGCAATATCTTTATTCATCCTTTTCCTCCCGATCCAAAACAGTAAGTGCTTCAGCAAATTCCTTTTTACTTATTTGAAACATCATCAACCGTTTGTGTAGTTGTTTTCCGTTTGTATAACCAATTTTTAAAAGTTTGCCTAATTGGATTCTCCGCTCTTTCGCGCCTTCCCCACCAATTAAGCCGGCAATCATTAAATCTTCTTGGGTTATTTCTTCTAAAATGGTGTTGTGCATGATTTGTGCATCTCTCAATGCTTCCCGTATAGCATCCGGACTGGCGTGTTCTACCCCTACTCCCTTATTTCCTTTGGCAATAGCTTGTTCCTTTGGCAAAAAGGCATGCTTACACCCCGGAACTTCCTCCGCAATGGTTTTTCTAATTTTTTCTCCAGGATAGTCTGGATCAGTAAAAATAATGACGCCCCTGTTTTTTTGCGCAAGACGAACTTTTTCAATGGTTGCCTGGTTTACAGCAGAACCATTTGTTTCGATTGTATCCGCATCAACAGCCCGTTTAATGGCTGTGGTATCATCCTTACCTTCCACCACAATAATTTCTTTAATCCGCATGATTCCTCCAAAATTAAAAAATTAATAAATAATTGATAAATAATTGAAACATTTTTGTAATGTCCATCGTCTATATAAATGCAATCCATCATATTCTAGAGTATAAATAAAATAATGATAAAAGTAAAAAAATGCAGGGGAATGACCCCTGCACAATGAGAGTTACTGTAATATTCTGATTTTCACCTTTTTTCGTCCCCATCGATATGCTTCTGAGTTTGAAGGTACGAATACATCGATTTTATAGCCTTTTATCGCCCCGCCTGTGTCAGCGGCAACAGCATAACCATATCCTTCAACATAGACTTTTGTTCCAAGAGGGATAATTCTTGGATCGACGGCAATCACTTTTAAACTAGGATTGGCCCTTAGGTTTAATCCTGTTGCTGTTCTTCCGGAACAGCCATTGCAAAATGCTGTATATGCGGTGGCAGATACGTAAAACTCAGGTCCTGATTCATCTGCACCACGGGAAACCTGCATTGCTAATTCTTTCGTTCCGACGGCTACTACCTTATCTTGCTTCTTTGATAACGTTTGCTCACTGATTAGTGTTCTGCCAACTTCTTTTCCATTTTCTAATATGACCTCGAATTGTTTTGAAACGAGCCCTGGCATTCCGGGAGTCACAATCTTTTCTGTCCCTTTTTCCAGGTTTTCATCCTTCTGGGTGACCACGGCAAATTCAACAGGTTCTTCCACTACATCGGTGACTTTTTCTACTCGAATGACGTTAACAACACCATTCTTTGGTATGGTTTTTGTTAATGACGGTTCAACTCGGTCTAATTCATTAAGTTTAATTCCCTGTTGTTTTAAAAAGTCAGCGACCGTAGTCGAAGTGGACCAAACTACTTTTTCATTTCCGCCATCATTAAGGCTAAGATGAAAAGCTCTTTCTAAGTTAATATTCATTTTATGGTTAATTGCCGTATTCAATTTTGGAGAAACTTGGTCATGCTCGTTTAAAACAATCTTCTGTTGCTTTAATGCTTCTGCTACAGTCCCGGCTGTTGTCCAAATCGTTTTTTTCTCGTTGTCCTTGACAATGGTAACCTGTTGCGCTTGTTTCCATTCAACAGTAAGGTGATCCTTCACCCTAGTGTTTACGCTTGGATACAAGTAGTCTTGCGAGCGAATTGATACATCCAGTTCATCCAATAATTCTTTAATGGTATCTGCATGCGTTTTGATGACCTCGTGCTTGCCATTAAGTGTAATTGCTACTGTTTTCTTTGACCCTTCATAATAAAGAATCCCAAGAGTTGTGAGCAAAACTACGAAACTAGCAAAAGCAATGGTCAAATTTCTTCCGCTCAAAGACAGGAAAAACAGGTTTTTCATGTTTTTGAATACGATGAAAAACGCCTCCTTTTCTTTGGAGAGATTATTAAAACCATGCCGTCGGCTGTCAACCCTTGCATATCCTGTGAGCATATTCCTAATTATGCACAATTCTGGAAACTTTGCAAAGGAAAACTTATCGACATGGTTATCCTATGTTGAAAAGAAGGCGTGTAGAACTTTTTGTTTTTATTAAAAATTTGGACAGGCACTTTGCGTATTCGACAAAATCCTTTATCAATTTATGCCGAATATTTTTTTAGCATTTTGTGTCGTGACTTTGGCTACTTCTTCCATTGTCAAGCCCTTTATTTCGGCAATTTGTTCCGCTACCAACTTCACATATGCAGGCTCATTTCGCTTTCCCCGATATGGATGTGGTGCTAAATATGGGCAATCTGTTTCAATTAATAACTTTTCCAAAGGAACCTCTGCTGCTACTTCCTTTGGTTTTTTTGCATTTTTAAATGTTACTGGTCCGCCTAGTGAAATGGAGAAGTTCATTTTTATACATTCTTTGGCAGTTTCTGGACTCCCACTAAAGCAGTGCATGATCCCGCCGACCTCTTCTGCCCCTTCTTCTTTTAATATTTCCACAATATCGGCAGTGGCTTCCCGATTATGTATCACAATTGGCAACTTCACTCTTTTAGCTAACCGAATTTGCTTGCGAAATACCTCTTGCTGAACCTCTTTTGGCGACTTATCCCAATAATAATCAAGCCCCATTTCCCCGATCGCTACCACTTTCGGATGAGAAGCAAGTTCTTCAATCCAAGCCAAATCATTATCCGTCATATCAATCGCATCAACGGGATGCCAACCGACGCAAGCATAAATAAAATCATAAGTCTCCGTTAATTCCATGGCTCTTTGAATGGTTGGCTTGTCGAAACCAACCACCACCATATGGGTGACCCCTTCGCTTAATGCCCTGTCAATAACCTCCTGCAGGTCATCATTATATTGGTCTGCATTTAAGTGCGCATGTGTATCAAATAACATGTTATGTCCCCTTTTCAGTTTGTAAAAGTTTATTTTATTACAAATTTTTCAAAAAGATTACGATCTATTTTCTACACCGGGAGCAAATTCCCTTTTACAACAAAAATCTCTATTCTTGATGAAAAAGAAAGAAATATCTCGAAAAATGTTTCACGTGAAACAATCAAAAGCAAAAGCGCCTTAAAACAGGCGCTAGTGCTGAAGTGAACATTATTTTCTCTATTTTACTTTTGCCCCATTTGGCAGCGTTTGATCAACGGTAGCCAAGGATAGAGCACCGTCCTTGGATCCAGCGAGAATCATTCCTTGTGATAATTCACCACGAAGTTTCACCGGTTTTAAATTTGTAATACAAATGACCTTACGCCCTACCAATTCCTCAGGTTTATAGTATTGAGCAATACCAGAGACAACTTGGCGTTTTTCATACCCTAAATCAAGCTGAAGTTTAAGTAATTTATCCGCCTTTTTAACAGGCTCTGCTTGAATGACCTCTGCCACCCGCAGATCAATTTTCATAAAGTCATCGATGGAAATCTCTTCAATTGTTTCCGGCTTTTCCTCTTTCTTTTCCTCTACTGGGGTTTCCTTTGTCCCGCCTTGCATTTTGGTTTTAATAAATTCAACCTCTTCCGCAATTTCTAACCGTGGGAATAATGGAGCAGCTTTTTCAACCTTTGTTCCATTTGAAATGGCTCCAAAGATTTCTAAGCTCTCCCATGTTTTTAGGTTCTCATCCTGAATGCCTAATTGATCAAAGATGCCCCCAGGTGTTTTAGTAAGAAACGGTTTAAGGAGAACAGCTGTTCTCCGTAATGACTCTGCTAAATGGGCCATTACGCTCTCCAGTTCACCTTTATGGTCCTCCTGCTTCGCCAAATTCCATGGTTGTGTTTCATCGATATATTTATTGGTCCGGCTTACCAATTGCCAAATGGCTGTTAATGCAACCGAGAATTCCATCTTCTCCATTGCTTCCTCATATTTTGCTACTGTTTCACGATTAACTTCCAGTAAAGACTGGTCGAATTCGCCTACAGATCCAGCATAAACTGGAATCATTCCTTCAAAATATCTGTCAATCATTGCAACGGTACGGTTCAACAGATTTCCTAAGTCATTGGCTAAGTCAAAGTTAATTCTTTCAACAAATCCTTCTGGTGTGAAAACACCATCTGCTCCAAATGGCACTTCCCTTAATAGGTAATAACGAAGTGCATCAAGTCCATATCGGTCAATAAGAGTAACCGGGTCGACGACGTTTCCTTTTGATTTGGACATTTTTCCATCCTTCATCAATAACCAGCCATGAGCAAAAACCTTCTTAGGAAGCGGAAGATCGAGCGCCATTAACATTATTGGCCAATAAATTGTATGGAAACGAACAATTTCCTTTCCTACCAAATGGACATCAGCCGGCCAATACTTACGGTATTTTTCATCATGTTCCGTTCCGTATCCAAGTGCTGTTATATAGTTAGATAAAGCATCAATCCAAACGTAAATAACGTGTTTAGGATCACCAGGCACTTTAATACCCCAATCAAATGTAGTACGAGATACTGCTAAGTCTTCTAATCCCGGCTTAATAAAGTTATTGATCATTTCATTTTTACGGGATTCCGGTTGGATAAATTCAGGATTTTCCTCGTAATATTGCAATAAACGATCTACATATTTACTCATTCTAAAAAAGTATGATTCTTCCTTTACCTTTTCAACTGGACGGCCGCAATCTGGACAATTGCCGTCTACAAGCTGACGGTCCGTATAGAATGATTCACATGGAGTACAATACCAGCCTTCATACTGGTCAAGATAAATATCTCCTTGCTCCAGCAGTTTCGCAAATATTTTTTCAACAACTTGTTTATGTCTGTCCTCTGTCGTACGAATAAAATCATCGTAAGAAATGTCTAGTTTCTGCCACAATTCTTTTATTCCTGCTACAATGCCATCTACATATTGCTGTGGGGTAACGTTTGCTTCACCGGCTTTTTGCTGAATCTTTTGCCCATGCTCATCCGTTCCAGTTAAATACATGACATCATATCCACGCATCCGCTTATAGCGAGCCATCGCATCCCCAGCAACAGTGGTGTACGCATGCCCTATATGTAAATTTCCACTAGGATAATAAATCGGAGTGGTGAGATAAAACGTTTTTTTCTCCATAAATATCCCTCCTCAAGGATCGACCATTTCTATCTAATCAGTATTGCCTGTTTTTACCCTTCTCTATCATCAAAATATACAGAAAAACAGGTATTTGTGCAAGAAACCATCTTATATAGACTTCCAATTTTTAAAATATATTTCCTAATACCCCCATAAATCCTAAAAAAGGATTCGAATCATTTCTTGAAAAAGCAAAGATTTTGTAGATTTTTGTCGAATTTTATCGAAGAAAACGAATTCAATATAATTATAATCT
>NZ_JBALNY010000064.1:0-20869 GCF_036962145.1 Bacillus sp. JJ1764
AAAAAGACATTATAATAAAATAGTGTCAATTAACTGGTCTGGTAGTTAAGGCGAGAAGGTCACACCCGTTCCCATACCGAACACGGAAGTTAAGCTTCTCAGCGCCGATGGTAGTTGGGGCCTTGCCCCTGTGAGAGTAGGACGCTGCCAGGCTGGTATATAATTTAATTATTCCGCAGTAGCTCAGTGGTAGAGCTATCGGCTGTTAACCGATCGGTCGTAGGTTCGAGTCCTACCTGCGGAGCCATTTTACTTTTCTATGTATTATAAGCTATGCTTCCATAGCTCAGTAGGTAGAGCACTTCCATGGTAAGGAAGAGGTCAGCGGTTCGAGCCCGCTTGGAAGCTTACCTATATTTATAAAACGGCCCCTTGGTCAAGCGGTTAAGACACCGCCCTTTCACGGCGGTAACACGGGTTCGAATCCCGTAGGGGTCACCATTTCGGAGGATTAGCTCAGCTGGGAGAGCATCTGCCTTACAAGCAGAGGGTCGGCGGTTCGATCCCGTCATCCTCCACCATATTATGCCGGGGTAGCTCAATTGGTAGAGCAACTGACTTGTAATCAGTAGGTTGGGGGTTCAAGTCCTCTCGCCGGCACCATTCTTTTTTTGAATGTGGAGGGGTAGCGAAGTGGCTAAACGCGGCGGACTGTAAATCCGCTCCCTCCGGGTTCGGCGGTTCGAATCCGTCCCCCTCCACCATTTATATTTTTCATCATAATTGGACATGCTATTAATGTTCAGCTATTGGGCTATAGCCAAGCGGTAAGGCATCGCACTTTGACTGCGACATGCGTTGGTTCAAATCCAGCTAGCCCAGCCATTAGAGCCATTAGCTCAGTTGGTAGAGCATCTGACTTTTAATCAGAGGGTCGAAGGTTCGAGTCCTTCATGGCTCATGCGAAAATAAAAACCCTAGGATCGATTGATCTTAGGGTTTTTCCTATTATTTCTGCGGTAGTAGTTCAGTGGTGGAACTCCACCTTGCCAAGGTGCGGGTTCGAATCCGTCTTCCGCTCCACTACAATATATAAAAATACTGCCTTAAGCTGTAAAAAAAGCTTAAGGCTTTTTTGTATAAAAAGGAAAGTAAAAACGTTCCTTTCTAGCATAAATGCAACTACGCCTCAGTATTCGCTTAATAGGCCTGCCCGTCGGCGAGTTTTTCGTGTTTATTTAATGAATATTGAGAGGCTATCAAATTTGAATGTTTTCCCTGCAAATTAGAGAAGATTCCCACAAAATTTATAGATAAGTCCCCCTATTTGTCTAAATATTCCCGCATATATATACAAAATTTTGTCGAGTTGAGTCATTTGGTTGAAAGCGGTTAAAATATAGATATTAAGGGCTCTAGGAGGAATTTGTGATGAATAAAAAACTTTCAATTATTGGAATGCCAATGGACCTTGGTCAAATGCGAAGAGGGGTCGATATGGGACCAAGTGCCATCCGTTATGCTGGGATCAATGAAAGGTTAAAGCCATTATTTGATGAGGTCCACGATCTAGGGGACATCCCGATTGGTCGCCCAGAGGTAGCCGTCGATAAGGAGTCTAATTTAAGGAATTTGGATTTAGTTGCTGAGAAAAATACTCTTTTAGCTGAAAAAGTAGACGAAGCGATACAGTCAGGAGCTTTTCCGCTTGTATTAGGGGGAGACCATAGTATTGCGATTGGAACATTGGCTGGTGTAGCGAAACATTACAAGAATCTAGGGGTCATCTGGTATGATGCCCATGGTGATTTAAATACAGCTGAAACAAGCCCATCAGGAAATATTCATGGAATGCCGCTTGCGGTCAGCATTGGTTTAGGACATCCATTATTAACGGACATCGGAGGTTACTCGCCAAAGATTAAGCCTGAAAATGTGGTCATCATCGGAGCGAGATCTCTTGATGAAGGGGAAAGAATCTTAATCAGGGAAAAAGGTATTAAAGTTTATACCATGCATGAAATTGATCGGATGGGCATGACAAAGGTTATGGAAGAAACGATCAATTATCTGAAAGAAAGAACAGATGGGGTTCATTTATCGCTTGATTTGGATGGGCTAGACCCAAGCGAATGCCCTGGAGTAGGAACACCAGTTATGGGCGGAATCAGCTACCGTGAGAGCCATTTGGCAATGGAAATGCTAGAAGAAGCTAAACTGGTCACTTCTGCAGAATTTGTGGAGGTTAATCCAATACTCGATGAAAAAAATAAAACTGCCTCTATTGCAGTTGGGTTAATGGGCTCTTTGTTTGGAGAAAAACTTCTATAATATCGAAGGTGCAGCTGTATAATAAATGCAGCTGCATTCTTTTTATTTGGCATACAAATGTAAAAAACTTTTAGCAATTTTTACTATTTTTTTGATAAAATGATTGGTATTGAGAATTTTTTTCGCCATATTTGAAACTTTTTTGCTAACGGTTCGTATTATCGTATAGCCAGCATTGGAGCTGAGATAATTTCATGGATGCAATTGTTAAAAAGAGAATAAAACAAGTCATAAAAGGTGATCAGGACGCATTTGGAGAAATCGTGGAGATTTATAAAAATAGTGTCTATCAGCTGTGTTACAGGATGCTTGGAAATCGGCATGAAGCTGAGGATATGGCACAGGAAGCGTTTATCCGGGCGTATGTTAATATAAATACATTTAATCAGGATTTAAAATTCTCCACTTGGCTTTTTCGCATTGCTACGAATTTGTGCATCGATCGAATTCGTAAAAAAAAGCCCGATCATTATTTGGATGCTGAAGTAGCTGGGACGGAAGGATTAACGATGTATTCGCAAATACCTTCAGACACGCCGCTGCCGGAAAAGGAGCTGGAAAGTCTCGAACTCCAGGAAACAGTTCAAAAGGAGATTTTAAAATTACCTGAAAAATATCGATCAGCTATCGTATTAAAGTATATTGAGGACATGTCCTTAAACGAAATTAGTGAAATACTCGATCTTCCAGTAGGAACAGTGAAAACCAGAATTCACCGGGGAAGAGAAGCCTTAAGAAAACAATTACGATACGTGTGATAGAGGTGAAATTAGATGTGTCCGGAACAAATCATTGAACTGATGCATGATTATTTGGACGAAGAGATCGAACCAAATATGGAGCAAGTATTAAGAGAGCATCTCCAAAACTGTAAAGAGTGTGAAAGCATTTTTAATGAATTAAAGAAATCAATCGCTTTTGTAAAAGGCATGTCCCGTATGCAAGCTCCTCCGGATTTCACGGCAAATGTACTAGCTCGTCTGCCGAAAGAAAAGAAACAGGTTTGGATGCAGCGTTGGTTAAAAAACCACCCATTTCTTGCAGCGGCCTCATTATTTATCTTATTAATGGCTAGCGGTATTTATTCGACATGGAGTCAAGATCAGGAGTTTTCGGTTACGAAGCAAAAGAACTTGATTGTTCAAAACAATACGGTCATTGTTCCTAAAGGTGAAGTGGTCAAAGGCAATGTAGTGGTGCGCAATGGAACCCTGAAAATTGAAGGGGAAATCCAAGGAGATGCTACCGTGATCCATGGTGAAAAATACCTAGCTTCCGCCGGACATGTAACAGGAGATATTGAGGAAGTAAATGAAGTGTTTGACTGGATTTGGTATCATATGAAAAATGCACTAAATATTTTCGATTAAAAGCAAATCGCTCATGATGAGTGATTTGTTTTTTTCATCTGCAACATATAATAAAAACAAGCTGGATTTGTGATATAATGTATTGGTTATGTTTTTAACATTTGTTTTTAAAGGAATAGTTACGGAGGAAAAACTATGCCGTTTACCGATTGGGCCTTTTGGAAATATATATCGAGCGCTGTTGATATACTTCTTGTATGGTATGTTATTTATAAATTAATAAATGTGATAAAAGGAACAAAGGCAGTTCAATTATTAAAAGGGATCCTTGTTATTTTGATTGTACGGGTAGCGAGTGATTTTTTTGGATTGACCACCTTAAGCTGGATGATGCAGCAGGTCATCACTTATGGATTTTTGGCGATTATTATTATCTTTCAGCCTGAATTAAGGAGAGCTCTTGAGCAGCTGGGGAGAGGGAAGTTTTTTTCAAGGAGTACGAATCCTGACGATGATGGACAGGAAAAGACCGTCGAAGCAATTATCAAAGCGACGGAGTACATGGCCAAACGTCGAATTGGTGCGCTCATTTCAATTGAGCGTGAGACAGGGATGAGTGACTACATAGAAACGGGAATTCCATTATATTCAAAAATTTCATCTGAATTATTGATCAATATTTTTATCCCGAATACACCGTTGCATGACGGGGCGGTGGTCATTCAAAAGAATAGTGTTGCGGCTGCGGCCTGTTATCTCCCGTTATCAGAAAGCCCGTTTATCTCCAAGGAATTAGGAACACGACATCGGGCTGCCTTAGGTATTAGTGAGGTAACAGATAGTGTGACTGTTGTCGTCTCAGAGGAGACAGGCAGTATTTCGTTAACTAAAAATGGTGAGCTCCATCGTGATTTAGGAGCCGAAGAATTTAAGGAAATTCTTGCAAGGGAATTATTAGATGTAATAAAAACAAAACAGGCTTCTTCAGCTCGTTGGAACTGGAGGGGGAAAAACAATGGATAAGTTAATGGATAATCCATGGTTTATAAAAATACTGGCATTAGTATTGGCTGTTCTCCTATACTCCTCTGTGCCTCATGCAGGGAGTAAGTTTACCGATGTAAACGTACCGAGTGAAGAAACATCTGCTACGATCAAGAATATGCCGGTGAAGGTGTACTATGATACGAAAAACTTGGTGGTTTCAGGGATACCAAATACTGTAAATGTCACCATAAAAGGTCCGATTACTCATGTACAATCGGCAAGAGCTTTAAGGAATTTTGAGGTTTATGTGGATTTGACTAAAGCAAAAATCGGGAAACAAAAGATAAAGATAAAAGTTAGGAATTTGTCTGATAAATTAAGTGCGACGATTAAACCGTCATCTGTGAATGTTTCTGTTCAGGAGAAAATATCCAAAGAATATAAAGTGTCTGCAGAATTTAACTCCAATCTCGTGGACGAAGGTTATATTGCCGGGACACCTTCCATCGAACCGAAAAGGGTGAAAATTACCGGGGCAAAAAACCTGATGGATCGAATCGCTTATGTAAAAGCAGTTGTTGACGGCAAAAACAAATTGAAAGAAACAACGACCACAGAGGCTACTGTACAGGTTTTAGACAAAAATTTAAATAAATTAGACGTAGTGGTGGAACCTGGTACAGTCAAAGTAACTATACCAGTAAAATCCAACAGTAAAACGGTCCCAATCGATCTAGTGAAAAAAGGAACTCCCCCATCCGGAATCACAATTGACTCGATCACCCTAGATACAAAAGAAGCGGTGATAACTGGAAGTGAGGACGTTTTGAAAAATACAGAAAGTGTTAGGGTTGAAGTGGATGTCAGCAAAATTTCAGATAGCACCACACTGAATTTACCAGTCATTATTCCAAATGGAATCACAAAGGTCAGCCCGCAAATGGTAAAAGCAACCGTAGTTGTAAATCAACAGGGGGAGAAAACAGTTTCAGGAGTACCTATAAAAATTACAGGCTTAGCTGATCAATATAAAGCAGAAATCAATGACCCATCCAATGCGACAGTGAATTTATCGATAAATGGACCTAGTGGATCTGTTGATGATGTGGGTCCAGGCGACTTTAATGTTTTTATCGACTTATCCAATCTTACTGAAGGCAGTCATAATGTAAATATTCAAGTGGAAGGTCCCCCCAATGTGAAATGGAAGGCTGATCAAAGCACAGCAAAAGTTACAATTATAAATAATGCATAAAATGTAGCAATATACATGGTTGAAGGAGCGGATTTTGAAATGGGTAAATATTTTGGTACTGATGGTGTTCGCGGAGTCGCAAACAGCGAATTAACACCTGAACTTGCCTTTAAACTAGGCCGTTTTGGCGGATATGTGTTAACAAAGAATAAACCACGTCCAAAGGTTTTAATTGGACGTGACACACGTATATCAGGACATATGCTTGAAGGAGCTCTTGTAGCGGGTCTGTTATCGATTGGTGCTGAAGTCATGCGTTTGGGTGTTATTTCCACACCGGGCGTATCGTATTTGACAAAGGCCTTGGGAGCCCAGGCTGGCGTTATGATTTCTGCCTCCCATAACCCGGTTGCCGATAATGGGATTAAATTTTTTGGACCTGATGGCTTCAAGCTATCAGATGAACAGGAATTAGAGATAGAAGAGTTAATGGATTTACCTGATGACCAATTACCTAGACCAGTTGGAGCTGATCTTGGTCAAGTAATGGATTATTTTGAAGGCGGCCAAAAATACCTGCAATATTTGAAGAACACTGTTGATGAAGATTTTTCTGGAATCCATATTGCGCTAGACTGTGCACATGGTGCTACTTCTTCCTTAGCAAGCCATTTATTTGCTGATTTGGATGCTGATTTATCTACCATGGGGGCATCACCAAATGGGTTAAACATTAATGCAGGAGTAGGGTCAACACATCCAGAAGCATTGGCTGCTTTAGTAAAAGAAAAAGGCGCTGATGTAGGGTTAGCCTTTGATGGTGATGGAGATCGTTTAATCGCTATAGATGAACAAGGGAACATAGTGGATGGGGACCAAATCCTCTATATTTGTGGAAAGTATATGAAGGAGCATGGCCGCTTAAAACATAATACGGTTGTTTCAACTGTAATGAGTAATCTCGGATTTTATAAAGCGTTGGAGAGCCATGGTATTACCAGTGATCCAACAGCAGTTGGGGATCGATATGTTGTAGAGGAAATGAAGAATAATGGATATAACCTCGGTGGTGAGCAATCCGGGCACATTATTTTCTTGGATTACAACACAACCGGTGATGGGTTGCTAACAGGGCTTCAATTAGTCAATATCATGAAGGCAACGCAAAAGCCATTATCCGAGCTGGCAGGAGAAATGAAAAAGTATCCTCAAAAGCTCGTGAATGTAAGAGTGACGGATAAGCATCATGTGACAGACAATGTGAAGGTAAAAGAAATCATTGAGCAAGTGGAATCAGAAATGAACGGAAATGGACGGATCCTTGTTCGCCCTTCAGGCACAGAACCACTTGTCCGTGTTATGGCAGAAGCAGCTTCAGAAGAGCTTTGTGAGAGCTATGTTAGCCGTATTGTCGCCGTTGTAAAAGAAGAAATGGGTTTACAAGAATAGAGAGTAACGCTATGCATAAGGGAACATAATACTTCTCTTATGCATATTTTATTTAGGAAAGGTATTTAATTTGCCTTTTTGGGAGTAAACTACACCCAGTCATTTCCTGTTGAAACTACCTCTATTTCCATTTTAATGGTTGACGGACCTTTGTAAATCAGGTAGTATTAACTTGCTTTGTTTTAAACAAAACGAAGCACTCACATCTAATGAAAAGGAGGATAGTAAGAAACAGAACTTTTTAAAAGCGCCAGAACTAACTAAAAGAGAGTTTGGTTAGTTGACGAGGAGGAGGGTTATCGAAATGTTCGGCGGATACCTCCCGGTTGATCGCACAACCGTTGATTTCCACTTTAAAACACAAAGGCAACTTTGTGCACAAAGAGGGGAAAATGCGATACTAACATGTAAGGTATAGACAGATACCTATAAAAAACAGAGATAAGGGGGCAAGTACGCCTCCAAGCTTCCTTGCCCCCTTTAAACAGGGAGGAAACGGAATAAATGTGCGGAATTGTTGGATATATTGGAAATAATGATTCTAAGGAAATTTTGTTAAAAGGCTTAGAAAAGCTTGAATATAGAGGATATGATTCAGCAGGTATTGCTTTGAAAAATGAACAAGGTATTCATGTTTTTAAAGAAAAAGGACGTATTGCTGATTTACGCAGCATTGTGGACGAAAACATTGTTGCTAGCGTAGGAATCGGTCATACCCGCTGGGCCACTCATGGGGTGCCAAGCCAAGTGAATTCACACCCTCATCAAAGTGCCTCAGGCCGCTTTACGCTTGTTCATAACGGCGTCATTGAAAACTATGATTTGTTAAAACGTGAGTACCTCTCTGGCGTTTCTTTTAAAAGCGAAACAGATACTGAAGTTATTGTTCAGCTTGTTGAAAAATTCGTTAACGAAGGCCAAAAGGTTTTGGAGGCTTTCCGAAAAACATTATCCCTTTTACATGGTTCATATGCCCTTGCCCTTTTAGACGAACAGGATGGGGAAACCATTTATGTAGCGAAAAATAAAAGCCCGCTATTGGTTGGTTTAGGTGCTGATTTTAACGTTGTCGCGTCTGATGCGATGGCAATGCTACAAGTTACCGATCAATATGTGGAGTTAATGGACAAAGAGATTGTCATTGTTGCGAAAAAAGGAGTCGTCATCCAAAATCAAAATGGCGAAGTTATTACTCGGGCCCCATATAAAGCAGAACTTGATGCCAGTGATATCGAAAAAGGAACGTATCCGCATTACATGTTAAAGGAAATTGACGAGCAGCCTGCTGTATTGCGTAAAATTATTCAAAAGTATCAAAATGAGCAGGGTGAATTAGCAATAGACCGTGACATTATTCATGCCGTAAATGAATCAGATCGGATCTATATTATTGCTGCAGGTACATCCTATCACGCAGGATTAGTCGGAAAGCAATTCATCGAAAAATTAGCGAAGGTGCCAGTGGAAGTTCATATCTCCAGTGAATTTGGCTACAACATGCCGTTGCTTTCTGAAAAGCCGTTATTTGTATTCATTTCACAAAGCGGCGAAACAGCAGACAGCCGTGCCGTTTTAGTTCAAGTCAAGGAGATGGGCTATCCGGCATTAACCATCACCAATGTTCCGGGTTCAACTCTATCCCGTGAAGCGGATTATACTCTTTTGCTTCATGCTGGCCCTGAGATTGCCGTTGCCTCAACAAAGGCATATACTGCACAGCTAGCTGTATTGGCTATTTTTGCAGAAGTAATAGCAAAGAGCCGCGGGTTAGAAGTGGGCTTTGATTTAATTCATGAACTTGGTTTGGTCGCTAATGCTGTGGATGTTCTATGCGATTCTAAAGAGATCATTGAGATGATCTCCAGAGAGTTCTTATCGGTTACCCGTAACTGCTTCTTTATCGGTCGTGGCATTGATTTCTATGTGGGATTAGAGGGCGCCTTAAAGCTAAAGGAAATTTCCTATATTCAAGCTGAAGGTTTTGCCGGCGGTGAATTAAAGCACGGAACCATTGCCCTTATTGAAGAAGGAACACCAGTAATTGCTTTAGCTACTCAGGAGAATGTTAACCTTAGCATTCGTGGAAACGTAAAAGAAGTCGTTGCCCGCGGTGCGAACCCTTGCATCATTTCAATGAATGGTTTGAACATGGACGAAGACAGCTTCGTCATTCCAGAAGTAAACGAATTATTAACACCACTTATCTCTGTCATTCCATTACAACTGCTTGCATACTACGCAGCTCTGCACCGCGATTGCGATGTTGATAAGCCACGTAATCTTGCAAAGTCGGTGACTGTGGAGTAGTTTACTACTTATCTCAAATATTTTTGTTGATTGACAACAAAGTCGAGTACCGTACAAAAAAGTCGAGTACGGTTTTCAAAGTAAGGTATCGCTCAAAGTCATTCAATTATGTATGATTGTTTCATGCGTTGAAATGTGTAGAGAAAAAATTACCGTTCCTTAACTAAAAATAACGGTGCTTAAATAAAATGAACACTCCAAGAACCGAAGTTTTTCTGATCCAATTCAGGAGACCTTCGGTCTTTTTTTTGCCCGAAAAAGGCAGGGAAGGAAGGAGAAAAATGGCATGAAGATAAGCGGGAGAAACCAGTCATATCAACGCATTTGAAAGGATAAAAAAGGAGGAATTGCGGGAGGAAAACCGAGAAAGAAGGCGGGAAGAATCAATCCTCAACCCTTAATACTACTCTGTTATTATTATGTCGGATTCAGTGAAAAATCGTTACACAAATGAGGAAAAGGCGAGAGAAAAGCGGGAACGTTATTATTCTTTTGCGGGATTTAGAAAAGGGGCGAAAAAAGGCTTGAGGTAAAGTGGGAGAAGGGATTGAAGGGTTTAGGGGGAGGAGGAGAGCGGGAACGTTATTAAAATCGGGGGACATGAAAACCCAAAAGTTGCTAACAATTTTGAAATTGTTTTGCGCATAAAACTTACGAGGGCTTTTCAATGATAAGACTCAATCCAATTATAGGGGTTGAGTCTTTTTTTCTTCAATTTCTTTCAATATTCATGTTGAATGGCAAGATTTTTCGTGACGGACTTGGTAGCAAGTTATCTGGCTTTTACTAGGACATAAGTTGGTAGCTGCCCAGCAAAGTAGGTGCCTTTGTTTTATTGTAGTTTTGAAATAAAGCCGCGATGTTTATAAAAAGTTGCGATGTTTTGAAGAAAGTTGCGAAGCTTTACCCCTTTAGATATGGTTATCTAAAGGGGTATTCTTATAGTTAAAGGAAAAGTATTTCTGAACCAAAAGGTGTATTAGAGAATTGTTTAGTAACAATAGGGTTGTTCAGCAATCGGGCCATATTATGGGGTATAAAATTAGCCTCAATTGAGGTGAACCGTATCATAAGTAAATGAGGTTTTAACGAAAAAACAACAGCACCCTCTAATTTGCTGGAGAGGTGCTGTTTTGTTATTTGAATGGTTTACGTTAATATGCTCCTTTAATTTGAATGGTGGCAGCACCTTTTATTAGAATTGTCCCCTTGGTTTAACAAATGCTTTTTTGTAAATAATATGTTTGTTAAACAATTAATTAAGGGGGACTTGTATGCCACAGGATCGAAAAGCAGAAGTTCAAAACGATGCATACGAAGGAAAAGAGATCATGGCAGATAATCCACAATATCTACCGCGTCACGTGCAAATGGAGTTGCCTCACGAATTTTCTATAAATCCTCTGTTTGCCCGTGAAGGAGAATCAGTCGTTCCGCGCTTTCACATGCATGATAAAGGCATGTTACCAGAAACAGCGTATCAAATCGTCCATGATGAAATTGCTCTTGATGGCAATGCCCGCTTGAATCTTGCAACATTTGTTAGCACATGGATGGAGCCTGCCGCAGAGCACTTATATGCCAAATCATTCGACAAGAACATGATTGACAAGGATGAATATCCACAGACAGCCGAAATTGAGGAGCGGTGTGTCCGCATTTTAGCCAACCTCTGGCATTCGCCCACCCCCCTTACGACTATGGGCGTTTCAACAACTGGATCGTCGGAAGCATGTATGCTCGGGGGGCTTGCGTTAAAGAGACGCTGGCAAAACGCACGCAAAAGCGAAGGGAAGCCGGTGGATCGGCCCAATATTGTGTTTAGTTCTGCTGTTCAAGTCGTTTGGGAAAAATTCGCGAACTATTGGGAGGTTGAACCACGCTATGTGAAGGTTAGCCCAGAGCATCCCCAATTGGATCCTCAGGGGGTCCTCGCTGCCGTGGATGAAAATACGATTGGTGTGGTACCGATTCTCGGTGAGACTTATACCGGGCTTTACGAACCGGTTGCCGCCATTGCGAAAGCGTTGGACGATTTACAGGAGAGAACGGGCCTCGACATTCCCATGCATGTGGATGCGGCTTCGGGGGGATTTATAGCACCGTTTCTTCAACCAGATTTAGTCTGGGATTTTCAATTACCGAGGGTGAAGTCCATCAATGTATCCGGTCATAAATATGGATTAGTCTACCCTGGGTTGGGTTGGATAATTTGGCGGGAAGCTGAAGATCTCCCTGAGGATCTAATCTTCCGCGTCTCCTATTTGGGCGGGAACATGCCGACTTTTGCCCTGAATTTCTCTCGTCCTGGCGCACAAGTGCTCCTGCAATATTACAATTACCTGCGTTTGGGGAAAAGTGGGTACTATGATGTCCAAAGGGCTTCTCAGAAAGTCGCTCTTTTTCTTAGCAAGGCGATTCAGAAGATGGAACCGTTCGAACTTTTGTCCGATGGTTCGGATATTCCGGTTTTCGCTTGGCGACTGAAAGATGGTTACACATTAAACTGGAATCTTTATGATTTATCTCGACAATTGCGTGTGTTCGGCTGGCAAGTACCTGCCTATCCATTGCCTCCAGATATGGAAGCGGTCACGATTATGCGCGTTGTGGTTCGAAATGGATTTTCCATGGATCTCGCGCATTTATTTTTGATGCACCTCAAACAGGCCGTTGCCTTTCTAGATTCTCTGGACGGGCCAATGCCACATGATACGAAACGTGATAATGGGTTTCATCACTAAGTAGGGACAGATCCCGTAGCCATTAAGTTGAGCTAACCACCGGTGAAATCAACTATCTTAGATGAATCCCTCCATTAAGAAATTCATTGGAGGGAGTTTTCATGGAGATTAAGTCGACCAATAAGGATATGCTTTATACAGAAGAAAAGTTTATATCTCTTATCGATTGGGGGAACGGGTTAAGCACCCGATCTGATAAATAGACGGAGAAATTCCGCCTATTGACTCGAAAAATATGAAAATGAGTAATTTTACTTTGCATAATCGGAAAACCTCCCTTTATAAACCCTAGAACGAGCTCTATTCTGCATCTAACCGAAAAATCTGCGCTTATTTTACTATCGCTGGTTACTCAATTAAGAACAAGACTTCATATTTAAAGGAAGTGAGAGGGGGGAGGGCGATCCAAGAGAACCTCATTTAGATACCTCACGGTGAACCGTACCTTAAGTAAGTGAGGTAAATTGCCCTAGGTATTTATATAATTTTCCAATGGTTATTTTTATCATGTTAAAATGAATGAGAAACGCAAACAAAGAAAATCGTATATTAGAAGGTGAGGTAGCATATTTCATTAGCCAATGATTTTGATATGTATACTGATGAGATTGAATTGATACAAACTCAAAACCGTGTGGAATGCGATTTGTATTCAATAATCGCCTGTATCATCAGAGAAAGAAAACAAAGTAACAAATTTCTTTAAGAGATGTTCCTGCGCGACGAAAATCTGAATTTTCAACATCATTTATAGGAAATTCGGGATTTCCGTACTTCGTGATACGAGAAAGAATTAAAAGCAATAACGCAGCTACTCTTGGAGCGATTGAAGTTAAGCGTGTAGGTCAAGATTTAGACAAACATTTAGAACAGGTAAAAGGTCATCTAATTTCCTATAAAAGAGTTATCTATACGAATGGGCTCGAATGGAGGTACTATAAAGGCTCTATTGACAGCCGTCGATGGAAGGTTGAACTTGGAAAAAAAAGCAGTGATGGAAAAATCACATGGGATAACGACAATAATTGGAAGAATTAGATAAGATTGAATGGATAGAGTAAGAGTGGTTTTGCGAATTCCAATTTACATATTTCTAAAAACATACGTTTAAAAAAATGAAATTCATAGAATAATAATTATCAAAAGTGATGCTATATTACAACCTCATTTAGCAATGCCACGGTGAACTGTATCATAAATAATATTCAAAATAGTATTATTCAACAATCGGGCGCTTTTCTTTAGTAAGAAGGCGTCTTTTTTATATGCTCTACACAAAAGATTGTGAAGATTTTCACTTAAACTATTGTTCCGTTAAAACTAAGTTGTACGCTGTTAAAAGTAAGTTATACTCTATTAAAACTAAGTTGTACTTTTTAAAAGCAAGTTGTACTCTAGATAATCTAAAGGAATGTCTCAATTTAGGGGACATTCCTTTTTCTAACCTAATTTCTTTATTAAACAAAAGCACCCGTTACTTTAAGTACAGTATTTCACAATCTAACTCGTTAATCGAACAAGGAAGAGTAGATGCATTATTTAGGCATCCTACACTGTTAGTTAATAAGCACCATTGAAAAACCAGAATATTAAATTATAAAACGAAGATTTTTGTGGACTACACTAAAAAATTAATATGGGTTAGGTTGATAAAAATAATTGGGTTTTTTAATGTCATTATTATATGGTTTGTGGAAAATATGGGTTGCAGCTGGTGACAGTGGTGGAATAAGCCACGTCCAGTCGCCTGTAATAGACCTTTCACTTGCCCTTTCTTTTTCTTCGAATTTTTTGAATTGTTGTGCAGCCGTATGATGGTCTACAATACTAACCCCATCCTCCTTAAAGGAATGTAAAACTGCAGTATTCAATTCTAAGAGTGCCCTATCCTTCCATAAAGATATATTACTTTTTATGTCCAACCCCATTAAATTTCCTATTTGAGGAAGCATATTATACCGCGATTCATCCGCAAAGTTCCTTGCCCCTATCTCAGTCCCCATATACCAGCCATTAAAAGGAGCAGCGGTATACGTAATGCCGCCAATTTCTAAAATCATATCCGAGATCATCGGTACTGCATACCATTTCAAATTTAAATCATTAAACCATTTGTAATTGGGATGACGAATTGGCACTTCGAGAAGAAGCTTTTCTGGAATCTGGGCTACTTTTGGATGATGATCATTTATTTGAACGACTAAGGGTAAAACATCGAAATTTCCAAACTTCGGTTCCCATCCTAAATCTATACAGGTCTCGGTAAAGGAAATGGAGTGTGGATCCCCTAAAACACCTTGTTCCGTTTTGTAACCTGCATAGCGAATTAATTGGTGATTCCATATACGAACTTTTTGGTTCGAAGCTTTTTGTGAAAAAATGGTGATTGTAGGGCGTATTCGTCCCTTATTCGTTGCATATTCAATGTGTTCAAATAAGGCTTCGATAATTTCTTCTTCTGTCTTTAGGTTCCTCTTATCGATCACGTTTAATTGATCCCAAAATAATCTTCCTATACAACGGTTACTATTACGCCAAGCCATTTTTGCCCCATATTCAAGCTCTAGGTTGGTGTGTTCATAAAAACCTTTATTCCGTATCTGTTCATTCAATTCATTCAATCTATGTTCCACTTCCTGCTCTGTTTTATTTAATTCTCTATAACAGGTCCGGATAAATTCCTCAGCTTCCTTTAGTAAATCAGTAATCAAAACAAATCCTCCTTGGGTATCTGGCAGATAATATCCTATTATATAAAAAAGATCCAAGCCTAAACAAATAATATTGTTTCAAAATCAACTTTACCATTTAACCCAAAGAGATTTCCATCCCATTTCAACAATCCTACTCCGTTAGCTGTTGAGTGACAATAAAGTTGTTTAAAAAGCACACGTTATCGATTACAATTAATGTAATCGAACGTGTGTTTTTTATTTAGAGTAGTGTAGATAAAATGGTTAAAATGTTAAAGGGAAGAAGTTAACTTTAAGGAAATCAATAAAAGAGCCGAACTTTTTGGGTAAAAATGTTTTGGTTAATGATCCCTAGGAATATGTCGGAATGTGGTTAAGGAGAAATAAAAATAGTGGCAATGCAATTTTTTATTGGCAACAAACCAGACAATTTTATGAAGCTGCAATGATGTTACCTCTTACTTTTTCAGTATCTGTTTTGACAAGATGATGAACTTTTTATAATCACTCAGAACTAATTGCTTGTAACAGTTACCGTATTTCCTTGGGATAGCGAACAGTACCTAACAATGTTCGCTATCAATACTTCCTTAGTTCTTGATAAGATCCATGACATCTCGTCTCATGGTTTGCTGAGCCACTTCGGTTGGTTTCCCCATACGAACTAGCATTTGAATGACTTTTCCATTTGGTGCATATTCCGCATGGATTTTCGTATGCGGTTCCTTCATTTCGGGGTACTCTTCCAACACTTGACTTGGCGGCTGCATCACAAAGCCCATATTATGTGCTTCCAATATGAGACGACTATAGAGCATACCTGCTTTTACCTGATTACTACGGCTATTATCTTTTGTAATAATCATCGCATAGATTGGTGTATGTTCCACGGCAATCTGTGTGGACTTCACAAACAAATCAGCTGATGCTTTCTCATTGTTGATGGAAGGAAATAGGGTGATCATTCCTTGCATCACATTTTTCTTCAATTCTGTAATTCCTTCCCCTTCCAATGAAAATCCATATCTGTACTTGTTCTTTTCATACTCATTCGCCCGAAATATATTTGCAGATTCTTCATTAATACGATGTACAGCAGACTCAATTTTAGCCCCTTCAATAGCGTATTGACCAAGTCTATCTAAATTCTCTTGATCTGAAAAAATTTCTAATGTCACACCTTTTTCATCAGAGATATCTTTTAGCTTATTTACTTGGGCTTTCGTTAATGTCGTTGTCTTATAGGCTCCTCTGTTTGTATCAGGAAGAAATATGTATGGATAAAGTTCATTATTTATTGGTTCCACTTTTGTCAGAGAAATTTTTGCAACTGGTTTTGCATCCATGCTTTCTTTTAGGTTCGCTTCATCATAATTGCCGTTTGGAAAAAGAACGATGTCTGTGTGATAGCCTAATTGATCACCTGTCTCTTTCACATATTCTAAAAAAGTCCCTTGTGTCACCATCGTTTGACGAGCATAAGGATCCACTTGTGGAGCTAACCGATTTGAATCGGCATACAGGTAAAAGACATTTGCATCTTTTTGATCCAGACGTACAATCCATGGCTGCATATTATGTCCATTCGCAGCTAGTAAACCATGGGCAGCAAGGCGTACTCTTATATCCTTAAATTGTTGTGAATAGGTAGTCTTCCATGGATCTAAATAATGTTTAGTCGAAAAAATGCCACTTTTTATCATTAAAACAGAGAAAACACCTACGATGATCATGACAAAAGTTAAGAAAAACATAGTCATCATCTTTAATCCTTTCTTTTTCATTTTTCTCGATCACATCCTTAATTTTTAATAGATGTAAGTAGTAATTCAAACGCTTCAGGTATTAGCTCTTCGGAATTTCTATGGTGATAATGTTTGATATAATTAGCTTTCTTCTTCGCTACATGAAAGACTCCAATTGTGGTTGACCATAAAATCACTGCTGTATTTAAAAGATCCAAGTCTTTTCGTATGGAACCTTCCTCCACTCCCTGTTGTAATGTCGTCATCAAAAACCTGAAAACTTTTTCCCCTTCGGCATAGCATTCTTCTCTCGATTGATCGGTGATCCCTTTTTCAAAATCTCGTTCACTCGTTTCATATTCTACAATTGCCTCAAAATAGTTAGGTTGTAACTGGCTAAATGTAAAAAGAGTTGTTCCGATTTGTCTTAATCGTTGCAAAGAATTCCCATCCAGTAATGTGTTGAGGTCTTCTTCTAACACGGTATTTAATAATTTCCATCCTCTAATCATAATTTCAAAATAGAGTTGCTCTTTGCTTTTAAAATAAACGTATACAGTTCGTTTGCTAAACTCTGCTTCTTTCGCTACATCGTCCATGGTTGATGTAGAATATCCCTTTGTAAAAAACACTCGTTCAGCAGCTTCAATAATATCGTTCCTTCGAATTTCCTTTTCCCTTTGTTTTCGTTCAGATACTCCCATTTACTCAACCCTTTCACTAGAATGATATAAAGTATACTATTAGTTTACTTTACAACATCATGGTGCATAAAACAATACTTATCACCAAAATCACCCATTTTCTAATCCGTTTTTAGTAGACAATGTTCTTAAACTTTATTAGGGTAAATTACAGAATGACAATTAAATCAATTGCGAAAAGGGGAGTTAAAAAAAGTGGATAAACTTATTGCCATTCAATGGAAAAAAGCCATTTGTGATTATTTTATTAAGTATCACAGATGGCTTTTTATTTTAGAATAATCCAGCTTCCCTTGCGGCAGATATACTATTTCTAGCAAACTCTTCTGCGGACTTGCCGACATTCTCCCAATGTATATACATTAAACGTGGATTTTCAAACAGCCAATGATTATGAAAGGCCGTTACGATAAGGCCTCTTTTCCGTAATGCGGCAATAAATCGATTAAGTTCCCTTTGGAGAACAACCGATTCACCAAGATTTAGACCATTATTTTCAAAGGATAACATAAACGGAAGTGCAAGCGGTGAACGTGTGCGGCGACCTAAAATAGTCGCATTAATATCTCGAAGACGCATTACAGTACACACAGGCGCTGCTGAAACAACCTCGCCGCCAATAATATCAGCCAGTCGTTGGCAAGTTGAAGCAGTTATTTCTCTAACAGCACCATGATCAGTACGTGTCATTCGTTTGCTTGACCGATGTCCCGTAGAATGTGAACTAGATTCCATTTCAATATCCATCTGATTGCTAACACTATTGTTAGACTGATGTCCAGTTGTTCTTGATCTGGATTCTAATTCTTCATCCATCTGATTTCTCCTCAAAAAGCTTGTATCAATATCAGGGTTAGCCATTCCGAACCAACCATCAAAAATGTCTCTTCTTTCCATTAAAATCACCTCCTGTTCTTAAACAAAAAAAAAATTTTAGAAGAAACCTGCTTCTTTTGCAGCTTCAAAACTATTTCTAGCAAACTCAAACGGATCTCCAACGTTCTCCCAATGCATATACATTAACCGTGGTTTTTCAAACAGCCAGTGGTTATGGAAGGCAGTTACGATAAGACCTCTTATTTGTAATGCAGACATCAGAGCATTAGCTTCCTTTTGAAGGAGTACAGTTTCTCCAAGGTTAAGGGTTCTTCCTCTTATATTGTTTTCAAAGGAAAGAGCAAATGGAAGGGCTAATGGGGATTCTGTTCTGCGACCTAAAATCGTAGCATTAATATTTCGAAGGCGCTGAACGACGCATGCTGGCGTTGATGCGATGACCATACCTCCGATAATATCTGCTAATTGTTGGCATGTTGAAGTGCTGATTCCTCCAACTGAATTACGACTATTATTGCTCCTTGCAGGACGCCATACACCTTGAGGACCTGATCCCAATTCATGATGAAATTCATTTTTTCCCAATTCTATCACCTCCTTGTCCACTGTTCACTTAACATATTATTCAGGGATATTGGACAAGAGTGGACTATTGGCTCGGGACAAATATCTTTTTATAATTCATTTTTTGAATATGATGTTATCTTCAATTTGGATTACGTTCATTAATTGTTGATCAACGGATGCATATGTTAAATAGGACAGGTTGCTAAGGCAACCCTTTTTCTTATTCTACGAACATGGTAAGTAAATACCATAAAGAGTTTATAAACTTACAAATTTTATATCTTATATTGTAATTTTATGGTAAAATTTACTAAGAACACTATAGGAACATTTGATACTATAAGGGGATCGAACATGCCTGTAAAAGAAACAATAAACTACTATTCTCCAATATCTGAATTTCTACCAATAACAGCTGTTGTATTGGCTGTTGGCTTAATTAGTTATTTCATATTCCAATCCAGGAGTAAAATCCGAAAATAAGGCTGTCATTTAGGCAGCTTTTCTTATTGAATGAAAAGTGAAGGAAAGTGGAACAATCGCCAGTAGCTTTTTTCAACAAACAGTCCATTTAATGGAGTAATGCTTATGGGGAAAATTTAAATGAAACATTGGGTAATGGGGGGAGTAAAAGATGCGAAATTTTAAGGGGTATTGTTTATTTATAATTATCATCTTGTTGCTAACAGGGTGTAACAGTATAGAGAAAGAAAAACCGTCATCAAATCCGAAAATATCCATTGAGCCATATAACATGAGTGAAAAAGAAAAACTGCTTATTAGCAAGACAGGTGTAGGACAAATTGAATTTTTCAAGCTGAATGGCACTCTGAAAGAAGATGATCAATTGCAATTTTCGGTGGTCGAGTTTGAAAACGGTAAGTTTAAAAAGGAGTTGCTAAATACTTCGGGTGGGCCAGATACAAAATTTAAAGACAACTTTATTTCTTTTGGAATAAGTAGTTCGGAAGATGAAGACCATTCTTTAAAGCTGTTAACAGGTGTACCATCTGGACTTGCTTCAACAGAGTATTCAAATAAGATGACAATGTCTTCCTTTAGTAAATTGATAGGAGAAAAGGTTTCTTTAGAGAAGAATAAACCTGCTTATTTAGTAGCTTGGTTAGGCGCAACTAAAAACAGTTTGCGTTCTGTTGAAAGCGAAAATGGCGAATTACCTACAGGTATTGAAGAAGCTGAGATTGCACTTTTATACAAAGTTTTATGGACCGATAAAAAAAAGAAATAACTTTATAGATATCGGGAGCAATTCTGTAGCAAGAATTGCTTTCTTTATTTTTGATATGTTTAAGGTTTTTACTTAAAACAAACGATTCTGTTTTGTGGAAGAGTACCCATACATATAAATGTGATTTATTGGATAGTTTAACAAAAAGGGGGGAGAAGGACTCTTAGAAAGGGATGATAATGCTATGACAATAAAAATTCAAAGATTGATTAATGTTGCTATGGTCTTACTATCATGGTTGACGCTACCCTTGTTAGGGTCACGTAACATAAAAAGATTTCTTCCCGCATCCATCCTGATTATCCTTATTGACGGTATTAGCATTCAAATTGGAAAAAAACTAAAATGGTGGGTTTTCTATAATAAACCACAATCATACTTATTTGGGGAATTTCCTTTTAGTATTGGACCGTTTTTTGCAAGCTCCATGTGGACTCTAAAGTGGACATACGGAAATGTTAAAAAGTTTATTTTATTAAATGCCATTATAAATGGTATCTTTGCATTTCCAGTTGCAAGTCTAGCAAGTAAATTTAGGTATTACAGATTGGTTCGACTAAATAATTACCAATTTTTCCTCAATTTCCTTTCGAAGGCATTATTATTGTATGGGATTCAATATCTTCTTGAATTAACAAGGAAAAAGAAATCTAAATTCTTTCACTGATAATAAAGATTTATGTTATATTGACAATCTAATCTTTTTTTATTATTCTTTTTAAAAAGCGTTTATGAATTTAATAAAGTTTCGTATAACTCCAATAATTGGTTTGGAGGTCTCTACCAGGAACCGAAATTCCTGATTACGAAG
>NZ_JBALNY010000064.1:20887-31191 GCF_036962145.1 Bacillus sp. JJ1764
CTTCGTAATCAGGAATTTTTTTATTATTTATGTAATTTAATAACAATATTTGGAGGTCAAAATGAACTTTTTAGAGTTGCCGAAAGTTGAACTTCACTGTCATTTGGATGGAAGCGTTAGGGTTGAGACCGTTATGGATATTGCCCAAAAGGAAGGCCTCCAGTTACCCTCTTTTGATAAAAAGGAGTTGCAAAATGAGCTGATTGCTCCTATGGATTGTGAATCACTAGAGGAATATTTAAAAAGATTTTCTCTTCCTAATTCGGTTATGCAGTCTAAAGAGAGCTTAAAAAGAATTACGTTTGAGCTTTTTGAGGATGCATCAAGGGAAAATGTAAAATATATGGAGGTCCGATTTGGACCGTTACTTCACACATTAAAAGGATTAGATGTTGAGGAAGTTATTGAGAGTGTCATAGAGGGTATGAAGGAAGCAGAAAGCTGTTACGACATAAAGGGTAATATTATTCTGTCTTGTTTGAGGACAATGTCTGTAAAAAGTGCGTTTGAGGTGGTTGAAAAGGGGAAAAAGTTCCTAGGAAAAGGTGTAGTAGCAATTGACCTATGTGCATCGGAAGAAGAAGGTTTTTGTGAAAGATTCGTAGAACCCATCGCATTAGCCAAAGAATATGGCTACAGAGTCACCATACATGCAGGTGAAACGGGGATCGGTAAAAACGTTCTAGAGGCTATTGAAATGTTGGGGGCTGAAAGAATAGGACACGGAGTATTTATTAAAGATTGCGCTGAAGCTTATAGGGAAGTGAAAGAAAGACAGGTAGTGCTTGAAATGTGTCCAACAAGTAATGTCCAAACAAAAGCTGTTCAGCATTTTTCTGATCATCCGATATATAAGTTTCATAAAGATGGAATAAAAGTGACAATCAGTACGGATAACAGAACCGTTTCTAATACTACAATGTCAAAAGAAATTCATTTAGTTAACAAAGAATTTGATCTAAGCGAAGAGGATTATCGACGAATCTATTCCAATAGCGTTGAAGCATCCTTTGCTGACCAAGAAACGAAAGATTGGTGCCTGGCAAAATTTTAAGGAAATCCGATATTATACGATCAGTCAACAAGAATAAAGCAGGTATTGAGATATTGAGAAACGTCTGCAGCAGTACCTGTACACTGTTTACGGATAGAGGTTTAACAGAATGGGAAAAGAGTAAATAAAAAGCATTCGGGTTGTAACTGTTCCATCCCTGAATGCTTTTTTTCTGCTTTTATTTAGAGTGTATTTCTTGTACCCGTCCGATCCGTCCATCTGTTAACCTGACTTTGATACCATGGGGATGGGTGCCCGATTTGGTAAGAATATCTTTCACAATGCCCCTGGTGAGCTTTCCCGTTTTTTGATCCGTTTTTAAAACAATATCAACTTCCAAACCCGGTATAATGTCTTTCCGATTTTGTCCATTCATTAGACACCCATTTTTCTGCGGGTATTGCTTGGTTTTTTCGTTTGCTGGCTTTTCATTTTTTTTGTCGAAAGATCGGCATTCACTTTTCCATTATTTGAGTTCTGGTTCTTTTTGTTTTCAAGCTGCTGTTTCATGGCCTCTTGCAGGCTGATTTTCTTTTTTGGTGTTTGTGATTGATTATTCTCAGTCATAGGAAATTCCTCCTTTTTGAATAGGATAGTTAGTCCAGTATAATTGATTTTTGTCTATTTGTGAAAGAACAAAGAAAGGAATAGGGGCAGAAAATTATGGTTTTTTCTTAAAATAATTTAAAACATGCCTGAACACGTTAAGAATAACCTAGATGAATGGAAATATACGCTGGATAATTTTGTATGGTATTATAAAATAATGATTTCATTTAGGGAGAGAGTTCGGATGAAAAATAGAATAGAAACTTTAACAGGTTCAAAACATTTTCAAATAAAAATGGTTGCTGAGGGTGTATATGCTGCCATTTCAGTCCCTGGTACCGGCTCAGTAGGGAATGCCGCAATAATTGACCTAGGCGATTCGACACTTGTGGTTGATACGTTTACAACCATAAATGCTGCCGAAGATTTGGAGAGAACAGCCATACATCTTACTGGAAAACCAGTTTCTTATGTACTAAACACACATTGGCACAGTGACCATACGAGCGGAAATCAAGTGTTTACCGAAGCACAAATTATTTCCACGTCTGCTACACGTGATATTATGGCAACATATGGGAAAGATAGGTTAGCTCAGCAACGATCAAATCCTGAACCTATTTATAAGGCTATTGAAGAAGTAGAGGATAAAATACAAAAAGAGACTGACGAAAAGTTAAAGAAGGAAATGGAATGGGAAAATACAAGTGATCGCGAGTACATGAAAATGCTCCCTGATTTATTATATACACTGCCAACTATCACTTTTGATCGTCAGATGAGTATTCATGGTAGAGACAGGACGGTCCATCTCTTGACGTACGGAGGAGGTCACACGCAAAGTGATGCATTCGTGTTCCTGCCCAAAGAAAAAATAGCCGTAATGGGTGATCTAGTGCTCTCAAAACATCATCCTGTAATGATTAATGCGAACCCTAAAGAATGGCTAAATATTTTGGAACGAGTCGAATTACTTGATATAGAAACAATAGTACCGGGCCATGGTCATGTTGGTTCAATGAAAGAACTTCATGAAGTTAAAGGTTATATGAATCATATAGTGGCATTGGTTTCGGAGGCTATTGGAAATAAGAGAGGAATAGATGATATTTTAGTACCGAAAGACTATCATGACTGGTACTTTACTACCTATTTTAAGACAAACCTGAAGAAGGTTTATGATTTCATCACTAAAGCAGCGGATTAAAAAGGGAAAATAAATAATGCATTATAGGAAAAAAATTTTGCGCCCAAATAAGGCGCTTTTTTTTTCGACTAATGGAAGTTTAATGAAATGTGGAAAATAAGTAAGTTTAGTAAGAATAAACATCCTCAAAATGAAAAAACTACCACTTAAGTAGAACAATTAGGAGGATTGGATTTTAATGATTTTCGAAAAGAATGACTTTACTTCTGGTACGTTTCTTGGTTTTCAGCTTTATTCATTGGCAGGAAATCTTTTAGGAAGGACGTGAATGTAATGAAATCTATGCATGACCCACTTACAAGTGCTGAAATGGGGAAACTTTGGGCTACCTATGTAGGAAACAGTATGACAAAACAAATCATACGTTACTTTCTCCAACACGTTGAAGATGAAGATATTAACAGACTATTGGAAAATTCCTTAACTTTAACCAACGACTTTATGGATCGGATAACAACCATTTTTGTTCAAGAGAACTTTCCTATTCCGGCTGGTTTTACGGACGAAGATGTAAACTTAAATGTGCCAAGATTATTTGAAGATGAATTTTATGTTCATTATTTGCAATATGCCTTAAAAGCAGGAATAAGTATTTATAGTCTGGCATTACCATTAGTTTTCCGTAACGATGTGAAAGACTTAGCCCATTATTGTTTGAAATTATCCACTGAATTATTGGAGGAAGTTAAACATATTTTGATTACAAAAAAGTTAATTCTTAGACCTCCAGTTATTCCAATACCTAATAAAGTTAAATATGTGAAAAAGAATTTTCTAAACGGTTTTTTTGGCCAGGTGCGACCGCTCCATGCCTTAGAGATTGCTCATCTCTACGATAATATTGAGAGCAACGTAACAAGCAAGGCGTTAATTCTAGGATTTAGTCAAGTAGCAAAAGCTGATAAAATACGAGAACTGTTTCGAAAAGGTGCAGATATTACAACGAAAGCCATTGAACAATATCAGCATCAATTGCAATCTGAAAATTTACCGTCACCAACACTTCTTGATCATTTAGTTACCGATACAACCTTATCTCCTTTTTCTGATAAAATTATGTTATTTCACAAAATTGATATGTTTTCCATGAAAATTCGAGCACTTGGGAATTCTCTGGCAGTCAATGGTAGGCACGATATTGGTTTTATGTATGTAAGATCATTCATGAGTATTTCTAAATTTGTTGAAGATGCTACTGAGATCATGATTGAGAATGGTTGGATGGAACAGCCGCCAGTAGCGGATGATACTGAATTTTTATAAAAGTTAGTAGGGTTCAAGAAGATGCTTATGTGCTAATAATACATACAGCCACTCCTTTATTAGCTATTGAAACAAGTAATAAGTATTCACCTATGTTCGCCCAATGAATATTTTATTGTTAAGGCTTTTTAGGGGGGATCGGAGTGGGATACTTTGTTACTGTGGAATCAGGTGTAAAATTATATGTAGAAGATTTAAATCCCGAGGGTAATAGGGCGATCGTGTTTTTACATGGTTGGCCGTTAAGTCATGAACAGTTTGAGTATCAATTTAATGTTCTTCCTGTAATGGGGTACCGTTGTATCGGAATTGACTGGAGAGGATTCGGAAAGTCGGATAAGCCAATAAGCGGCTACAATTTTGACCGATTAGCCGATGATATACGGACGATAGTGGGTGTACTACAATTAGACAATTTTACTCTGGTTGGTCACTCGACAGGTGGGGCAATCGCCATTCGATATATGTCCCGACATAATGGTTACGGGGTATCCAATCTTGTCCTTGTAGATGCTGCAGCTCCTATAGGCTTTACTACAGAAACGGCAACTAGATTCCTTGCTCAGGCGTTAAATGACCGTCCTAAATTGATGCAGGATGTGACAGATAGCTTTTTCTTTCAATATATAACAAATTCATTCTCTGAATGGTTTTTCCAATTAGGATTACAAGCAGCTGGTTGGTCAACAGCAGCGATCATTATGACACTAAGGGATGAGAAACTTTATACCGATTTGCAAAAAATATTTGTCCCTACCCTAATCATTCACGGCGTTCACGACAAAGTCATTCCATTCTCACAAGCGCAAGAACTGAATCAAAAGGTCATAAATTCACAGCTTGTTCCGTTTCATTACAGTGGTCATGGTCCTTTTTGGGAAGAACGTGACAAATTTAACAAGGTATTAATGCAATTTGTTGGTTGATACTGTACTCTAACGGGAACTTATGATGAACCTAAGCGATTTATTTTGAACCTTATTATTTGAGTCTTTTTTCTGACCAGCCTAAAATCCAATTACCATTAACTTTGAACCGAAAAACTCTGGTCTACTCGATCAGGGTTTTTATTGATTGGAACTTGACTAAAGTTGGCCTGGAAGATCAGAGCCACAGCTTCTAGTTCATGAAAAAACCTTTTATGAATAGGGTATTTTAAACTATAACTTTTCGATTCCATTGTTTTAAAAATAAAAATTTGATATAGTATCACCAAGACTTATTAAAGATGTTTAATAAGTTATAGGTTTAGGTGGTGATGTTGGTGAGTGAATTATTCGCAACTCCAAAGACAATGAAGAAGATCATTCTTAGTGGAATTCGCACTACACTATTGAAACTGGGTAGTGCTACAAAGGTTGAGCTTACTGATCAATTAGGAATTAGCTTTCCAACCATTAGTAAGTTTTTAGAACAAATGGAGAAGGATGGAGAGATTCTTTTACTTGGCCTTGATGATTCCAGCGGAGGACGAAGGGCGAAACGATACTCCTACAATCCGGATCACATGTTGGGCCTGGCCATCTATTTAGAGAGAACGGAGACACATTATACCGTTTTCAATTGTTTAGGGGAAGTAAAGAAGCAGGGAAAAACATCTAGTGTATTAATAGATAAAGATTTATTAACTACATGTATCGAAGACATTATGGTTCTATATCCCAAAATTAGTGCCTTGGCTATTGGTGTGCCCGGGTCGGTTGAAAATGGTCGGGTCTTTTATATTCCGGGCTATGAGCATTTTCAAGACTTTGATTTGAAGGGTTACTATGAGGATCATTTTTCAATCCCTGTGGTCGTAGAGAATGATATGAATGCTTCTGTTCTTGGATATCACAACAAAAAGGGGAGAAATAAAAATCAATCCCTTGTTTATTTATATTTTGGTCAAAATGGTCCGGGAGCGGGAATATTGATTAATGGAGATGTAGTGAGAGGAAGTACCTTTTTCTCAGGGGAGGTATCATTTGTTCCTCTGTATGATCAGCAAAACTTTATTCAATCCTTGGAAACTGAGGAGTATAGGACGGATGCCATTAGCCGATTGGTAGCTGCGTTTGTTGCAATAATTAATCCTCATACGATCATCTTTTGTGTGGATGAAATGAACAAAGTACGGATCGACCAAATTACTGAAGGGAGTTCGAAGTATATTCCAGCAGAGCACCTTCCTGAGATCACGATGAGTGACTGGAAGCAAGACTACCTGCATGGACTACAGAAACTTGGATTGGATCTGATGATTACTGAGGCAAAATGAACTATTCAATAAAGGCGGGGATATCTATGGCTACACTCTTTTTGGTTATCATCTATTTGGCATTTATCAGCTTAGGTTTACCTGATTCCTTGTTGGGCGTTGCATGGCCTGTTATGCACTCCGAATATGGAGCTCCAGTTGAGACGGCCGGTTTGATTTTCATGATGATAGCAGGGATGACGATCATATCCAGCATGGCAAGCGGAGTGATTCTTAAACGATTTAGTACAGGATTGGTCACATTTGTTAGTTGCCTGATGACAGCTGGGGCTTTACTTGGTTTTAGCTTTGCTCCATCCATCGAATGGCTATTTATCTGTGCTATCCCCCTAGGATTAGGGGCTGGTACAGTTGACTCGGGTTTAAACAATTATGTCGCTACCCATTACAAAGCACACCATATGAGCTGGCTTCATTGTTTCTGGGGTGTTGGGGCTACACTTGGACCGATTATTATGGCTCAGTTTATTTCTGGGCACAATTCTTGGAGAAATGGCTATCTTACCATCGCCGGGATTCAATTTACCTTAGTTGTGATTCTGTTCTTCACGTTGCCATTATGGAATAAGGTTGGAAAAAACAATGCTACCCTTTTAAATACAGAGTCAGACTCAACAAGCGTATCATTTAATAAGGAAGTTAAACCTGTGAAACCTTTACATATTAAGGGGGTTAAACTTGCGCTTGCCTCCTTCTTATTTTATTGCGGGGCTGAAGCTACCATGGGCCTTTGGGGAAGCAGTTTCCTCGTAAATGTAAAGGAATTATCTGCAGGGACAGCAGCAAAATGGGTTTCGCTCTATTATGGGGGCATAACGATTGGAAGATTCATTACAGGCTTTATTACGTTAAGGGTCAGCAATCGTACGCTTATTCGAGTGGGGCAAATCATAGCCTTATCTGGTGCGGTACTTTTATTATTGCCATTGCCATCCTTTTTTTCACTAGCAGGCTTTATTGTAGTTGGCTTAGGACTGGCACCAATCTTCCCGTGCATGTTACATGAAACCCCAGCAAATTTTGGGAAGGAATCTTCTCAAACCATTATGGGCTATCAAATGGCGGTAGCTTATATGGGCAGTACGTTCCTGCCTCCGCTACTAGGTTTTATTGCCGCACATTCAACAATCAGAATCTTCCCATTTGTTATTGAAAGTTTTATTGCTATAATGCTCTTGGGGTCTGAAAAATTAAATGGTTTCTTAAATATGAAGAGATTATTAAAAAAGAATGAAACATGCTCAAAAGCATTGTAACCATAAGGTAAAAAATTTTGAACCTTACAACAAAGATTAGGAGTGAAATACTTTGTATAAATTAGTCGCTATTGATATGGATGGTACATTGCTTAATGACCGAAAAGAAGTGACAAATGAAGTAAAGGACGCCATTCAGGCTGCAAAAGCTAGAGGAGTGAAAGTGGTCCTTTGTACGGGAAGGCCTATTGTCGGTGTCCATTCATTTATTGAAGATTTAAAACTAAATGAAGAAGATGATTATGTTATTACCTTTAACGGTGCTCTTGTTCAAAATACGCACACGAATGAAGTTGTTTCGCAAACTTCCTTAACATACGGGGACTTAAAGGTATTATACGATTTAAGTAAACAGATTCAATCCCCGCTGCACTTTTTTGATTCAGACAATCTTTATACACCCAATAAAGAGATTAACCGATATACCGTACATGAGGCATATATGAATCAAATACCACTTCATTATCGAACTTTGGATGAGGTTCCTGAGGATATGATGATCCCTAAGGTTATGTTTATTGATGAACCTGAACGGCTAAACAAAGTGATCGCCAACATACCGAATTCATTTAAAGAACAATATACGATGGTCCAAAGTGCCCCGTTCTTTTTAGAAATTCTCCATCCTACCGTCAATAAAGGGAATGCGGTCAAACAACTTGCAGAAAAACTTTCCATTAAAAGAGAGGAAGTGATCTGTATTGGAGATGGCGAAAATGACCTAAGCATGGTGGAATATGCCGGTTGCGGTGTGGCTATGGGGAATGCCGAGCCAAGTGTAAAAAAGGCGGCAGAATTTCAGACATTATCCAATAATGAAAATGGCGTTGCCTATGCGATTGAAAAACTAATACTTAATAAATAGAAAAAAACACGTTGGTAATCCGATTGCCAACGTGTTTTCGTTTTAATTTCTAGATATATTATTTCTAAGCTTTGAAAAATCATGATTTTGGTAATAACTATTTTTTACTAAAACATTTGGCCCCAGACAGGAAACGGCTGGACAGTGACAACTTAATTCCTTGCAGAGGTCTGAATCCTGCCATCTTTCGTAGGCCTCTTGCAGATTAGTAGTTTGAATGTTTCCAAGCGGAGGGGTGTCGCCGAAATCTGTTACAATAATGTCGCCGTCAAAAATATTCACGTTAAGACGGGAGCGACCATCAGGATCATTCCGTACCGTAACATTTTTACTATTGTAGAGCCGTTTCAGTAGATGAAGATCATCATGATTTTGGCTGCATGCATAAAATGGCAGTGTTCCAAACAGCATCCATACCTTTTCATCACGAATATCGAGTAAATGGTGGATAGCTGCCCGAATTTCTTCCAGCGTTAATACTTCAAGAGTACTCGCGAAATCACTTGGATACATTGGATGCACCTCATGACGCTGACAGAGCATTTCGTTCACGATCTGCTTGTGGATTTTTTCGAGATGTGGCAAGGTGCGTTTATTTAACATCGTTTCCGCTGAGACCATGACTCCAGCCTTCACTAGTTCTCTGCTGTTTTCAATCATTCTCTCAAAATAGGCTTCTCTTTGTTTAGCGGTTGGTTTTCTATCCATTTGCGCGAAGCCGCCCTCGACAAAATCTTCAATTGTACCCCAATTATGTGAAATATGCAGGACATCTAAATAAGGAACAATGGACTCGTAACGGGCCAAATCAAGGGTAAGATTCGAATTGATTTGGGTGCGCACGCCTCGTTCATGAGCATACTTTAAAATCGGGATGACATAGTTATTTACGGAAGAAAGCGAAAGCATGGGCTCTCCGCCTGTGATGCTCAGAGACCGCAGTGTCGGAATTTCATCAAGTCTATGTAAAATCAGCTCGAGCGGGAGGGCATCAGGATCCTTTGTTTTCAAAGTATAACCAACTGCACAGTGCTCGCAGCGCATATTGCATAAAGTAGTCGTAGTGAACTCAATATTCGTCAGTTGCAGCTTGCCATACTGCTCCATATCCAAATAGGCTTCCCAGGGGTCATATTGAGGGGTGATTTTCTTGGTTTTTAACATAATTAACTCCTTAATGATGTTTTTTAAAAAACCCTTTTATTATAAAGCATATGGGGGGAGGCTTGCTAATATTAGCTGTTTTCAGGCACAAAAAGAGTACCCTCCCAAAGAAAGGTACTTTTTAGATAATGCTATTTTTTAATTCCTCTTCAACCATGTGGTCCAAACGTTCAATCATTTTGATCGCTCTAGTCTCGTCCATTTTTTTATAATGATGCATCCCGCCTTGTTCTTCATCCATCTCATCCGCTAATTTGACGATTTGCTGCAACGGAGTCCTGTTGATAAATCCTTCAGGCATATAAGAATCTGTATGAAATAATATGGCCAGTGCGATGTCTTTCGCGATAATGGGGTTTTCTCCCAAACGGATCAACAATTTATGTGCCCTTTCCGCTCCTTTTATCGCATGAATATCATTCTTTTTATATAAATCATAATCCCATTTTCCGTTGCTATACCAAGTATAATGCCCCATATCATGCAGCAATGCAGCTTTTGTAGCCAAGTCCACCGAAACATTATATTCTTTGGCCAATTTAAATGCATGATAAGCACAAGCGATGGCATGGACAATTCCAGAACGATCTAAATATTTTCTTGCGATATGATGATTGAAAATTTGAATTAACGTTACTTCTCTCATTTTAATCACCCTCTTAAAAATATTAGTATGTATTATATAA
>NZ_JBALNY010000065.1:0-10789 GCF_036962145.1 Bacillus sp. JJ1764
CCAAAGGGGAGATAAACATGAATCTAACTTAACAGCTTCATGAGACTGCCAAAAATTCGGCTGAGAAGATTGCTTATTACTTTATGGGCAAATCAAGCACATATGCCGAATTAGATGCTGCTATTACGAAGTTTGCATCCGGTCTGGAGAAATTAGGGGTCAAACAAGGGGATCATATTGCGCTGTTGTTGGGGAACTCACCGCATTTTGTGATCAGCTTATACGGAGCATTACGATTAGGCGCCACTGTTATTCCAGTAAATCCAATTTACACTCAAGATGAAATTGGATATATCCTGAATAACGGAGATGTAAAAGTAGTTGTGGGTCTCGACATGATGATTCCACTCGCAGAAAAAGTCCACACCCATCTGCCAAAAGTAGAGCACTTTATTATCTGTGAAACAGACCAAAAAGGATTAGAACAACCGGGTGTAGAAAACCTTTCCGTTTACTCAAAAATGAAATCGTTTACAGACACAGTAGCCACTGGAGAGATCACTTTCAAAGGCCCAGAACTTCAAGATGATGACACCGCAATTATACTTTATACCTCAGGCACAACAGGAAAACCAAAAGGTGCCATGCTTACTCATAAAAATCTCTACAGCAATGCTAAAGATATCGGTGATTATTTAAAAATGAACAGTGATGATAAGGTCATTACTGTTTTGCCGATGTTTCATGTATTTTGCTTAACCGTTGCTTTAAATGCACCATTGTTAAGTGGTGCCAGCCTTTTAATTGAACCAAAATTCAGCCCAAAAGAAATTTTCCGAATAACTAAAGAATACAAAGCTACCGTATTTGCCGGAGTTCCAACTATGTATAATTTCCTATATCAATTTCCTGAATCAAATCCGGAAGATTTACAGTCACTAAGACTCTGTATTTCTGGAGGAGCATCTTTGCCGGTTGCACTTTTAAAGAATTTTGAACAGAAATTTAATGTTTTGATCTCTGAAGGGTATGGATTATCCGAAGCATCTCCGGTTACTTGCTTTAATCCGTTGGATCGTCCACGGAAGGCTGGTTCTATTGGAACATCGATTCTAAATGTCGAAAACAAAGTTGTAAACGAGCTTGGCGAGGAAGTTCCTGTCGGTGAAGTCGGTGAATTAATTGTCCGTGGACCGAATGTCATGAAAGGCTATTATAAAATGCCAGAAGAAACGGCTGCTACGATTCGTGAAGGATGGCTTTATACAGGTGATATGGCCAGGATGGACGAACAAGGATATTTTTATATAGTTGACAGAAAGAAGGACTTAGTTATAGTTGGAGGTTATAATGTGTATCCACGAGAGGTGGAAGAAGTCATTTATAATCATCCTGACATAGTTGAAGTCGCTGTGCTTGGAATTCCTGACCCGAATCAGGGTGAAGCCGTGGCAGCCTATGTGGTCAGCAAAAATCCTGATGTAACAGCAGAACAGCTGCTTGCCTATTGCAAAGAACATCTTGCAAAATATAAAGTTCCCACTACGATTGAATTTTTAGAAGAACTGCCAAAGAATACAACAGGAAAAATTCTGCGGCGTGCACTCAAAAAGCAAGTAACACAGCAGGTTTAATAATTGAAAAATTTTTTTGGAAAAGGCAGGCTTATGGTCTGCCTTTTTCGAATTTAATAGTGAAGGGGTGATTTTAAATGGATAATATTGTTTTAGAGATTCGTCAATACATTGCTGTTTTAACGATTAATCGTCCGGAATCATTAAATGCATTTAATTATGAAACACTTGTTGAACTAGGGGAGAAGGTAGAACAAGTTCGGGTTCACCCCGATGTCAGAGCGGTTATTTTTAGCGGAAGCGGGAATAAGGCTTTCAGTGTTGGAGCTGATTTAAAAGAGCGAAAAACCCTTAGTGATGCAGCGGTGAAACGTAATCTTTATAAAATCAATGAGGTCTTTAATGCGATAGACCAGTTGCCGCAGCCGACGATTGCAGCGATAAATGGTTTTGCTTTTGGTGGCGGGATGGAGCTTGCTTTAGCCTGTGATTTTCGAATCGCAGCGAATGATGCGGTAATGGGCTTGACTGAAACCAGTTTAGCTATTATCCCAGGGGCAGGAGGAACTCAAAGATTGCCAAGATTAATTGGTCAGGCGAAAGCCCTTGAGCTTATATTAACAGCGAGAAGATTACAAGCTGAAGAAGCAAAAAGCTATGGATTGGTTATGATGGTAGTGAACAGAGAGCAGCTTTTGCTAGAATCGACCAACTTTTGCACACGGCTGTTGGCGAATGGCCCGATTGCCCTTCAACAAGCCAAATTTGCCATCAAGAATGGAATGAACACTGATTTGGCCACAGGGCTCCAAATTGAACGAAAAGCCTATGAGGTTACCCTCCCTACTGAAGATAGGATCGAGGCATTGAATGCCTTTGCTGAAAAAAGAAAACCAGACTTTAAAGGTAAATAAACAAAAGCATGGTGGAGATTTCTGCCATGCTTTATTAGTTTATCTTTGTCAGAATGTTTGATAAAATGTATTGTTATATGAGGATAGCACCAGGGGGGATCAGGTTGGCAGATTTTGCAATAGGAAAAGAAGCAACACAATTTAGAAAAGGGATTCAGGCCGGGATAACCATTGGAATCGGCTATTTTCCCATTGCTCTTACATTTGGTCTTTTGGCGAAGTCTTCAGGACTTACAATCTATGAGACTGTTTTAATGAGCTTAATTGTCTTTGCAGGGGCCTCACAGTATATTTCTTTAAGTCTAATTACCTATGGGACGGGAATTTTTGAAATTATCCTCACTACATTCATTGTCAACATCCGGCATTTTTTAATGAGCGCAACATTAAACGAGAGAACTGAGGAAGATCTCTTGTTAAATAAAATGCTTTATTCATTTGGTATTACTGACGAGACTTTTTCCGTTGCAGCCACAAGGGAAGAAACGGTCACAACCGGTTTCATGGTCGGTCTTATCACGGTATCCTATTCTAGTTGGGTGATTTTTTCTGGAGTCGGTCATCTCATTGGAGCAAGTCTTCCTAAAACTTTGCAGGAAAGTATGGGAGTTGCTTTGTATGCGATGTTTATCGGACTTTTGGTACCTTCGATGAAAAAAAATGTTAAGGTCGTTTTTTTTGGCGGCGCTTGGAGCAGTGTTTAATTCCATTCTGACGGTAGGGCATTTTATGGCGCAAGGCTGGGCGATTGTAACGTCTACACTTCTATCAGCGATCATCATTGAAGTGGTTGAAGCTTTGAAAAAACCACAAAGGGGTGGACATGATGCGGAATGAAATCATCTGGATGATTATTGGAATGGGGTTGGTTACATATATTCCTCGCATGCTGCCATTTGTGCTGTTTAAAGGAAAGGAATTACCCGCATTTGTACAAGGTGTATTAAAAAATGTTCCCTATGCAACCTTGGGGGCGTTGATTTTTCCAGCTATTTTATTGATTCAAAAAGGCGATGTATGGTATGGAGTAGTAGGGGCAGTTGCTGCATTTATTGCTGCCTTTTTGGGAGCAAACGTGATAGTGGTCGTCCTTGGTTCTATTGCTGTATTAGCTTTATACTCTTATTTTTTGTAGCCGGATCAAATCCTCCGGCTATTTTTTATGTTCTAAATAACCTTTTTTTTACTAAACTAATTACAGAGAGGTTGTACAAAAAGGGGGACAAAGTATGGCGCGGAAAATGGGGTTCTTTGCGGTTTTGGCCTATATCATATATGGACTGTTTTTTTATTGGTATTTGTTTCACTTTGCAGATCCAAAGCTTCCCTTTGAATATGAAGGAACAAAAGCTGATCCTGCTACATTTTTGAATGGACGGGAATTGATGCTGAGTGAAGAATATTCCAAGATTAGAAATCTCTTGTTTTTCCTTTCAACCCCGTTTGAATGGCTTTTATATTTTCTGATTTTATTATTTGGTTTTTCCAAAGCGTTCAAGCGTTGGGCAGATCAATCTGTAAAATATAAACTTTTAAGGACGCCCATCTATCTGTTTTGGTTGTCCCTATTTGCCTATTTGGCGACATTTCCACTAAATTACATGGGTTATACTTTTTCGAAGTCCTACCATATTTCCACCCAGTCTTTCCCTTCGTGGATGAAGGATGAGCTAATTGATTTTTGGCTTAATTATGGAACTTGGCTCATCATTGTTCCAGTGCTCTACTGGCTTATGAAAAAAAGTAACAAACGATGGTGGCTGTACGGGTGGTTGTTGTCAATTCCATTTACTTTGTTTATGACGTTTATTGAACCCGTTGTGATTAACCCATTGTATAACGATTTCTATCCACTTAAAAATAAGGAATTGGAAACGAAAATATTAGCGTTGGCCCATCAAGCACACATTCCGGCGGAACATGTTTTCGAAGTAAATATGGCGAAAGAAACCAATTCAATGAATGCATATGTAAATGGAATTGGTTCCAATGCCCGGATTGTTTTATGGGATACCACCCTTAACAAACTAAATGATGATCAGATTCTTTTTATCATGGCTCATGAGATTTGCCACTATGTTGAGAAACATATTTATTGGGGAATCGGCATTTATTTAGTGCTATCGCTGTTTGGGCTATATATAACGTATCGATTAATGAATTGGGTCAGCAGCCGTTGGGGAAAAGAATTGAAAATGGCTGATGTGAAGGATATTCGCTCTCTGCCTCTATTTTTTATGGTCATATCGATGCTGATGTTTGCTTCTAGCCCATTTACCAATTTCATTTCACGATATGAGGAAAATCGTGCTGACAGATATGCTATTGAGCTTACTAAAAATCCAGAGGCGGCCATTACTTCGTTTCAGGAGTTAACCCGCTCAGGATTATCTCAAGTAAATCCGCCATTACTTGTGAAGATTTTCCGATATACCCATCCGTCCATGCTAGACCGTATATCAAAACTTGAAGAATATGAAATTGAGCATCGAAACAAATAAAAAACTGGCTAAAGACAAAATAAGGTCTTTAGCCTTTTTATTTGTAAAAGGGCAAGAAAATACGCATTTTTACTAGACAAGCTTTCATAAATTTCATTTACTATACTATCGGAACGAAAGGAGGGGAATGCTTTGCAAAACGAAAATCAAAACCAAACAGCTCCTGATGTCGTCACTATCCTTTGGAGAAGAAACCAAAATGGTTCACGTACTATTGTTGAGGCTACTGTGATAGGCAGTGCTCACCCTTGTGAAAATTGCCTACAGCCTGGCGACCGTTTTTCTGCAGCAAGAACTTGCCTGTTAAACAACGGTTTTCAGCGTGTATTCCAAGAAATGTTTGGAGACTTTGGTGTTTCAGTATTTGTCCGCACATCTACAAACATGGAATGTCAATAATTTAATCGATACGAAAAATGGACCTGTCAAAGTAACGACAGGTCCGTTTTTTGTCAGATAGGAAAGTATGAATTTTCCTATCAGGCATAAGTGCAACTTCGCCTCTGATTTTGCCTAAAGGCCCGCCAATTGGAGGATTTTTTAATGGTATTACGTTCCGAAGCGCTTATTTATTTCTCTAAGTTCACCAGTCAACCGAAAGAATGTCATTCGGTCTCGATGATCAATGGCCGAGTCAATTTTTTTCAGTAATTTTTCCTTTTCCACAGTAAGTTGGATTTCCGACAAGAGCATTTCAATGTAGAGGTCCTGAACGAAATTTTCTTTCATCTTATTGCGTTTCATGGCGCCGATTTTCATTAATTCGGTGTTCGGCTTTTCATTCATGATTATCACCTCTGACGCTTTTTTCTATTATATGGGGTTTTTATGATAATATCAATTAATTTTCAATCTTCTGATAACATTTTCTGTGCATAGAATTTGTGAACAAATTGGCAACATTTTGTGAAACTGGAGGAATTAAATGTTAGAAATGTTAAAATGTTATGTAAATTCATAAAAATAGGAGTGAATAATTTGAAGCAACAAATTAAAGAGTATGAGGTACATTCATCCACCATGTATTTGGCACCAATGAAATACGGGAGTAAAATCTTTACTAGGATTGTGGAAACAGACTCCGAATTCTTAGCTCCATTTAAGCCATTGGAGATTATCAAAAGAAGCTGTGAATATTTTGGCGTGGATTATGAAAGCAGGAAAAAGGGCACGCGACAGCTAATTGGCTATAATCGGAAAATCCCTATAACAATTGAACCAACCAACCGCCTTTTCTTTTTTCCCACTTCTTCTCCTAACCATCCTGATTGTATTTGGTTCTCACACGAGCATATAGAAAAATTTGAGCGTATAGCCCCTAACCAAACATTCATCACGTTTCGAAACGAACAATCCTTCCAATTTCCAGTTCCCATTAGTACCATTGAAGGACAAATGCTTAGAACATCCTATTTAAAAACCAAGCTTTTACAAAGAATTGAGGGAAATAAAAAGCTGTTATACGTAACAAACCAACAAAATTTATTTAAAGCATCTGAGGGTGCTCTTGAATACATCGAATAACCCTCTGTTCACTTTATTAGGGCAAATGTTTTTTTAATAAATAGGTCTCCATTAATTCTTGGACCTTATTGCGAATCCGTGGATTAAAGTAATTATGGTTTTCTTCGTAGCCTTTATAAATAAACATATACATAGTAAAGGCTTCGTCTCGATTAGTTTCAAGTACCTTCAGTTTATTCTTTTTCATGTATTGTTTGACTTGGGCTAATTCCTTCTGAATTTCCTTCATCGTTTCTTCGATTAATTCCAAATATGGCTTTTTTAACTTAAAAGGACTTTTATTGACTACTTCCAGGTCCCGGTTTAAGACAGTTAAGACCATAGGGTAATAAATGGCCTTCTCCATGATATCCCGATCCTGATCTGGAATTCTGGTCATAGTTCCTCGCACCTTTCTAAAGATAGAACTTATGTTCCTATTTTACTAAAAACAATGAAGAGTTTCAACTGTGACTAAAAGCTCGGCTACCTCCCGAGCTTTTTTATTTGCCAATTAGTCTCATTTCGTGAGAAAGTTTTTATTAATAGAAGGATATATCCTAGGGGAAAATAAATGAAAGAAGAAGAAACGAAAAAAATTAAAATACAGTCTTATCTTTTGGAACCAAAATACACGGATGTTAATAGGTGATGAAAATGAGAGCTGATCGGCACCGCAAGAAAAAAAGGGGAAAATGGGCAGCCTTTTTCCTGGTATTTTTATTATTAATCGCTGCAGGAGTTGCTTATTCGTATTTTCAATATCAGCAAGGGGTTAACAAGTCCTTAAAACAAATCAATCAAGATGGGAAAGGGCAACACCAACAAGAGTACACATTCGAAGGAAAGAAAGATCAATATGGTGATACAAATGTATTACTGTTGGGAAGTGATGCTCGCGGTGATGAAAAATCCCGCGCAGATACGATTATGATTGCACACTATAACGAGGATAAAGGAACATTTAAATTAACTTCCATTATGAGGGATTGCTACGTCTTGATACCAGGTTATGGTAAGCATAAGATCAATTCCGCTTTTGCCCGTGGGGGTCCTGAATTGATGAGACAAACCATTAAACGAAATTTTGATATTGACCTTCAGTATTATGCCATTGTGGATTTTCAAGGATTTGTACAATTAATTGACGAGGCATTTCCAAATGGGGTAGAAATAGATGTAGAAAAGAAGATGTCAGCCTATGTTGAAACACCGCTGGAGCCGGGGCTGCAAAGATTAAACGGAAAACAAATGCTGAGTTATGTAAGATTTCGCCATGATGCTATTGGAGATTTTGGCAGGGTCCAACGCCAGCAAAAGGCTGTCAAGGCTATTGGAGACCAGTTAGGCGCATTCACGACAATTGCAAAGCTTCCAAAATTAATTGGAGTAGTATCTCCTTATGTGAATACAAATATGAAAACCTCCGATATTCTATTTATGGGGAAAGATTTTTTTTCCGATAAACGAGGTAATGTCGAAACATTGCGTATCCCTATTGATAATAGCTTTACTGAGCCAAGGATTAGCGGGGAAGGCTCTATATTGGATATTGATCTTGAAAAAAATAAAGAAGCCCTTCACCAATTTATTACAAAATAATCCTTATCTATCGACTAGAATAGAATTTATAAAGAGAAATAAGGAGAAAACGGATGGATTTTGAAACAATTAAAGCATGGTTTACACTACACAATATTATGGAACTAATCCAGCAATATCGGGCACTGGGGCCAATTCCGGGAATCTTATTCATCGTATTAGAGGCATTTTTGCCATTTCTTCCTTTGTTTATATTTGTTATGGCAAATGCAAATGCCTTTGGACTTTGGCTAGGATTTTTATATTCATGGGTTGGGGCTGTTATCGGTGCCTTATTGGTTTTTTCGATCATTCGAAAATATGGACAACAGAAGCTGTTAGGTTTCTTACCCAGACACCCAAAAGTCCGTAAATTGATGGATTGGGTGGAACGTCACGGCTTTGGTCCAGTCTTTTTAATGATCTGTTTTCCTTTCACACCTTCAGCGGTGGTTAATATTGTTGCAGGTCTATCGAAACTTAGCAAGGCCCAATATATGCTGGCCGTTTGCATCGGTAAAATGGTCATGATTTTTACCATCAGTTTTATTGGCTATGATATTCGCTCATTAATCCTTCAGCCATATAGAACAGTGATTGTATTAGCCATTATCTTTATTCTTTGGTATGTAGGCAAAAGAATTGAAGTAAGATTGAATAAGAGTATGGGAACTGACCATAATGGGGTAATAAGTAAAAGCAAAGGGATGCAAAAACGGAGGGGATTCCATGGGAAGTGAATGGAAAAGGGAAGGTATTGAGTGGTTTAAAGCATTTGCAATCGGGATTATCATTTTTGTCTTTATACGCACGTTTTTCTTTTCTAATTACGTGGTTGAAGGGGAATCAATGATGCCAACTCTGCAGGAGGGGAATAAGCTTGTAGTGAATAAGTTGGGCTACCAAGTTGGGGAACTCAATCGCTTTGATGTCATTGTTTTTCATGCAAATGCTGATGAAGATTTTGTCAAAAGGATTATTGGTTTACCAGGAGATAAAATTGAATATCGCAATGATCAATTATATATCAATGGTCATAAATATAAGGAGCCATTTTTGGACGAGTACAAAAGAAAGGCAAACGGGGTGAAAATTACCGGTGATTTTAACTTGGAGGAAATTACTGGTGAGGCTACTGTGCCGGAGGGAAAATTATTTGTTATGGGGGATAACCGCTTAGAAAGCTGGGATAGCCGTCACTTTGGATTTATCTCTACCAGTCAGGTTGTCGGAAAAGTGGACTTGCGTTACTGGCCGTTAAATGAAATGGATGTAAATTTTTGATCTTTAAAGAACCACAATGAAAAAGACCGGGCCTTCAAGCTCGGTCTTTTAGATATTTATTGAATCTTCCTTATACTTCTTTAACTTTCGTATGACAGAAGGTTGGCTAATTCCAAGATATCTAGCCATTTCATATGTTGATTTACATTGCTTGGATGCTTTTACCATCATCCATTTTTCCACTCGTTCCAGTAAAGCCTTGAGGTCGCTGCTTTCTAATAAAAATTGATCGAGGATAGAGGTGTTTTCATGATCAAAGGAGGCTTGTCCAATCATATAAGATGGCAGTGAAGAGGGACGGATCATAGAGTCTTCAGTTGTTAAAATGAGTCTTTCAATTAAATTCTCTAACTCACGTACATTGCCGGGCCATTTGTATGAGAGTAAGATTTCAAATGTAGCCTGGTGCAGTTTTTTGGAAGTTTTATATTTCCTGTTTATCTTTCTACTAAAATGATTTAGCAAAAAGGAGATATCCTCTTTTCGAACACGTAATGGGGGGATTAAAAGTGGAATCACATTTAATCTGTAATATAGGTCTAAACGAAAATCCCCACTTTGAACCATTTCCTCTAAGTTTTTGTTGGTAGCAGTAATAAGTCTGAAGTCAAGTTGTTGCTCTTTACTACTCCCAATTCTCATAAGCTTTTTCTCTTGCAATACTTTTAACAATTTTGCCTGCATCGATAAGGGAAGCTCACCTATTTCATCCAAAAATAAGGTTCCGTTATGAGCTTGTTCAATTAATCCTTGTTTCCCACTTTTTTGAGCGCCTGTAAAAGCTCCTGCTTCATATCCAAATATTTCAGATTCAAATAAACTTGGTGGAATCGTGCTGCAATTCACCTCAATAAATGGTCCTTTGTCACGATGGCTCAGTGTGTGAAGTTTTCGGGCAAACATGCTTTTTCCGACTCCGGACTCTCCTAAAAACAAAACAGTGGCGTCAGTATTGGCAACTCGTTTGATTGTTTTGGAAATTTGCTGCATTTCTTTGCTTCGATAAAAGAGATCCTCTTTTTCCTTTAATTCTTCAACTTGTTTTTGATAGCCTTTAACTCTTTCTTCTAATTGTTCATATTGCTCCTGAAGAAGTCTGATTTCTGTTTGATCAATGGCATAACTAATTACTCGAATGATTTCGCCCTTTTCATCAAAGATAGGAAAGGCTGTGGACATAATAATTTTACCGGTTTTGGTGTTCTGCATAATTTGAGCGGGCTGTTTTTCTTTTAGTACGAGGGCTGTTATCGATGGTGAAAGAATTCCCAACTCTTCAAGGTCATATATGGATTTTCCAATGTAGGATTGTGTCTCACCCTCATAAACGGCCCAATGTGTGTTATTTGTGTATAAAATAATCCCTCTGCCATCGGTAATCGTTATGTTATTATTAGAAGTTTCGATTATTTTATGTAGAATCATTTCTTCAATAGACATAGGGTCCCCCCTTATTATTTATTTGTTATGTGTAAAATATAATTCGGAATTG
>NZ_JBALNY010000066.1:0-15972 GCF_036962145.1 Bacillus sp. JJ1764
TTACAGGAATGCTGCCCCTTTAGCTCAATAACAAAAAATGACCGCCGTGGCGATCATCAACTTAAACTAAAGCACCCGTTACTTTAAGTGAACCCTTTCACAATCTCAGAAATATACCTAAGAAAGATATGTCTAACTACAAATACAAATTATACTCAAATCTAAACGACATATTGGTATTAGCAAATTACTGAAGTATCTCGTTTATAAATTCTATCACTTGCTCATTCTTCAGATAGTTTTCGTGGTTTACACCATTGAATATCTTTATCTCTGAATTTGCAAAACAATCTTTTACTTTATGTTGTAGGCTTGCATTTAGCGTTTTATCTGAATTTGAGCCGATTATATAGGTATTGCAATTAACATTTTGAGCATAATAATTTAGTCTAATATCATTTGATATAAATACTTTGGCAGGTCCCCAGAAAATCGGAATAATCTTATTATATAAATCTGATAAATCACGATATGCCGCCATAAGAACAAGGCTATCGCATTTTCTAACACTTGCAAGATAAGCAGCTATTCCTGTTCCGTAACTATGTCCCATAACAACTATATGTTTATCAGGATAATTAATCTTTGTCCAATCGTATAAATCTATTGCTGTATTCTGCATTGATTTTAAATTCATTTTGCCTTTACTGTTCTGACTACCATAGAAATCAGCAGATATAAATGGACAATCAAATTCTCCACCGAAGGAACCGACAGAATTAAAAGCAATATAATTTGAACCGCCAAAAAATAGAATAATATTATCAGATTTACTTATAAGATTATAACCATAACCCGAAAGTTTTTCGTTAAACTGAATATACTCAGGGGTAAAGTTAATTTCTTCCGTTTTCTTTGCGCTTTTATAAAAGGAATAGCTTATTTTCTGCATTACGAAATTGCACCCAAAGCCGGAAATCAATACCCACATCAATATTTTTAAAATAATTCTATGTAGTTCCATCATACTTTTATCAACCACCCCAATTACAAAATTCCTGTTTATCTGCGAATTATATAAATTTTCCTTACTTGTTATGACTGCTTTTTGAACAAGTATGCACCGTTAGTGGAACAAGAAAAGCGAATGCCCTTTTTGAACAATCGCACCCGTTACTTTAAGTACAAAACTTCACATTCTCTTCTAAACTTTAACATACATACCCAATTTTCTTTTAAGTGTTAATCAATTAAATGGCCCTTTTCATAAAGAAAGACGCTTTCCTAATTTCAGAAAAGCGCCCTATTATTGTTGCCTAATCATTAGAATAACGTTCTGACAGCTTCTTTTTATGTTGCTGAAACACTTCTTCTAGAGGGATATTGTACTTGTTTGCAATCACTATTAAATTACCTAATACATCTCCTAATTCTTCAGTTAACTCTTGTTTATTTTCCTCGTAAGATCCCTTAACTTCATCAGGTCTATCCCTACCTATCTCAAGGGATCTTATAGCTCGTGCAACTTCGCCAGTTTCTTCTGCTAAAAAGCCAATACGAATAAAAATGTCTAAATCGGACCAGCCCCTACTTTCATAATAATCTTTTACCCATTGTTGAAATCCAGTGACATTCATTTTATCTAACCTCCAATTCAATACCTTAAGTTTAACAAAAAAACGAAAGTTTTATATAATCTTTAATGGTGTTTAATTAGGAGGCGATATAATGAAAAAGTTAGCCGTATTTTGTGGATCGAGTAATGGAGCATCTGATGTTTATATAGAAGGTGCAAAAAAACTTGGTAAAGAACTAGCTAAACGAAATATTGCACTTGTTTATGGTGGAGCGAGTGTTGGTGTTATGGGTGCTGTTGCAGATTCAGTTTTAGAAGAAGGAGGATATGTAATTGGTGTTATGCCAAGTTTTCTAGAAAGAAGAGAGATATCCCATAAGAACTTGTCAGAGCTAATCATCCTAGATTCTATGCATGAAAGAAAAGCTAAAATGGCCGATCTGGCAGATGGATTTATAGCTTTACCTGGTGGGCCAGGAACTTTAGAAGAATTCTTTGAGATTTTTACGTGGGCTCAATTAGGACTTCATAATAAACCATGTGGTCTCTTAAATATAAATCATTATTATGACCCTCTTATCGCGTTATTTAATCATATGTCAGAGGAACAGTTTTTACATGAAAAGTACCGTAATATGGCATTAGTCGATAGTGAACCAAAAGGGATACTTGATAAATTCAATACATATGAACAACCAACTGTAAAAACTTACATAACTAAAAAACAGATCTGATAGTTAAAAAAACAGACCGAGTCATTAACCTTGGTCTGTTTCCCTATTTAAAATAAGTTATTCCTTAAATCCGTTTCCTATTTTGGTTAAAAAACAAATGACAAATTCCTAAAGGAAAGCGCCAGATTGTTGAAGATCGTTATTAAACTAAAGCACCCGTTAACTTAAGTACAACTTTTCACAATCTATAATTCGCTTTATTGTATCAACAAATTAATGATGGAATAAACGTACCCCAGAGAATGCCATTACAATACCGTATTCGTTAGCTGCATCAATGACTTCCTTATCACGGAATGAGCCACCAGTTTGTAAAATATACTCTGCACCACTTTGTACAACACGATCAATATTATCTCGAAAAGGTAAAAATGCGTCCGAAGCAAATGATATTTCTTTTAATCCATTTAAATATTCTCTTTTTTCATTATAAGTAAGCGTATAAGGTACTTCATCAAAACACTCTTCCCAAGCTTTTCTTTCTGGCAGTGTAAGATCATCACAAAGCCACTTGTCTATTGCATTATTTTGGGCAGTATGTGAAACTCCTTCACGAAATTTCATCGTAAGAGCTATTGGGTGTTGCCTTAAGTACCAGTTTTCGGCTTTTGTTGCAGCCATTCTCGTACAATGAATCCGAGATTGCTGTCCTGCTCCCACACCTATGGTCTGTCCATCTTTTGCAAAACATACAGAATTGGATTGTGTAAACTTTAGTGTTATTGCAGAAATTAATAGATCTCTCTTTGCCGATTCAGGCAAAAATTTGTTTTCAGTCACTATATTGTTTAATATCTTCTCTGTTATTCGTACATTGTTTCTTTCTTGAACAAGATTAACCCCGAATAAAGTTCTAGATTCTATTGGATCAGGCTCATAATCTGGATCAATCTCAATAATAAGGTACTTTCCTTTTCTCTTAGATTTTAGAATTTCTAAGGCAGCATCATCAAACGCAGGTGCTACAATCATATCGGAAACTTCTCTTTTTAGGATTTTAGCAACAGAAAGGTCAACTTTATCACTTAAAGCAGCACAATCACCAAAGGAAGACATACGATCTGTTCCTCTTGCCCTTGCATAAGCAATTGCCAGAGGTGATAATTCCATACCATCAACAAAATAAGACTTAGCTAGTTGATTACTTAATGGACTATATACAGCAGCTCCTGAAGGACTTACGTGTTTAAAAGATGCTGCCGCAGGTTCTCCTATTGCTAATTTAAGTTCCCTTACTAGTTGATAAGAGTTAAAAGCATCTAGTAAGTTGATATAGCTTGGCTCTCCATTAAGAATCTTAAAAGGTAACTTTTCAGACGAATTGACTTTTGCACTACCTTGATTCGGATTAATACCATAACGCATTTTTACTTCTTCCATTTATACCTTCACCCTTTCATACAAATAAAAAAAGCGTTTGATTAATTCAAACACTTTGCCCAGGCGAACGGCTTATAGTATCAATGTGTTCCCCCGTGGTGACCCACGTTTAATCGCCAGTACACATTGTAACAGTCTTATTTACAAACTTAACTTTACCAGAATTGCCCTTTTCCTACAAGAAAATAATACTTATATTATGAATTTTTCGAGATGTCAACATGGTTACGTTATTGAACTAAACTGCCCCGTTAGCCACCCATGAATCGCAAAAAATCAGCGATTCACCACAGAGAATGAAAATGGTTAGGATGTGTCAATACTGATACTGACCTTAATCCAGTCAACCAATCCATAGCAATGATTTGCAGCTCTCTCAATTTTTTTTAACACATGAGACGGGTTCTCTTTGGTATTGTCTTTTTTCGAGGTTAGAGAAGTTTATTTTCATGGTAGTTTAAGTGAATATTTTCACAATTTCCTCATAACAATTTTCTATATACACGTATTCAAAGTTATGGTCCTAGAATGAAAATAAGTGCTAATCCTTGCTGCACGATAGCGCCCGATTGTGGAGGATCTTAATTTATGATAATTAGTATTATGACGGTGTTATCGATAGTTATAAAAAGGTGATTATAATATGTTGAATCATTGAAATAATATATAGATCTTAACTAAGAAAATACTTCTTTAAATGTCTTGCAACTTCAATTGGATTATGTTCATTACAAGGAGAAAGATGATGGAATTTTGGGAGCGTTAATGTTTGTGTTTCCTTAATTGTTCGACTTAATGTTTGAATCATTTGGTGTACTGGTTCTGGACTTTTTCCTCCAGAAACTAATAATATATTTGCATTAATGATTTGATAATTGTTGTAAGTGCCCTCTAAGCGTTTTACTTCCCTATGCTCACATAAGTTTGATGGTAATAATTCTTTTATTTTTAACCAATGATCTCCTCGTATTACCATACGTAAGATAAGTTTTGCGTACCAGTTTGGCATTTTTGTTAAAGGACTATGGCCTGCCCCCCTTACAAAACTAGTAAATGCTTCTCTAAAATCTTTTTGGTTCATGGCCTTTTCATATTTTAATATCCAGTCCCAATCTGATGGTAATGAATCTATAGAAACTCCAGGCTCATAGAGAGCTATTTTGGTAAAGGATTGAAATGCACGTGCTGTTTCTAAAGCTACGAGTCCACCATAGCTGTGTCCAAATACATTAGTTGCACCTGTTACTTTTTGGATTGCTTGAATATCTTCGCATTCCTTTTTAATAGAGTACTCACTTCCCTGAGGTCCACTCATCCCTCGTCCTCTTCGATCCATGATGTGGACTGTAAATGAATCCGATAGTTCTTGGGCAAGCATGCTAAGGTCCCTCGAATCATTTAATGCACCATGGATTAGAATAAGACCGGGGCCTTGACCGATACTTTGATAACTAATCTCTGTACCATCTTGTGATGTAGGTGTTGATTGAGTGAATGTGTCTATCTGGTGTGTGCTCTTTGACATAAATAGTTTGACTCCTCTGTATTCAAGGTTAGGTTGAATGTATTTTTGCTTTCCCTACAATAGATTCACATCAGTTAAAGAGTATTCCTCTTTATTTACTCCATAGAAAGCTAGTTAATAATAATTGCACATTTAGGATGTAAAAAAAACGCAAATCCCTTGGCACACATGATATTAGCATTCTTTTGGTTTTAATCGTATATTCAGGATTGTATAGAACTTCCTTAAATCAACGGTATCGCACTCTTAAGTGCACCTGAAGTCTGGATAAAAAGTGGGGGATTATTATGACCTCTTGTTCCATTATTTGGCCCTAAAATGAAAAATGGGCGCTTATCCTTGTTCCTGAATCGCGCCCGATTGAGGAAGATCAAAAACCTCTTTTATTGGAAAAAGGCACTTCCAAAAAGACTGATCCAATTATCCACAACTGTAATCACTAAGGCAAGATGACCTATTTATTAAAATTACATTTTGTTCGCTGTCACACATTTTCAGGATTTACATCTTACTTTTCGAATGTTTCACATATATGCAACAAGCTTGAAAAAAAGAAATAGGAACCCTACTCCTTTTCTCAAGCTTTTTCACATAACGATTAGTTTCTTGGATCTACATAATCCGGATAATCGGAAATAATTGCGTCAACTCCCATATCAAATAAGAAGTCTGCAGCTGCTTGACTACGTACTGTCCATGATCCAATTTGCATACCGAGTGAGTGAACTTCATCCACTAAATCTTTTGTGACAATTCCATAACTTGGGTTAAACCAATCAGCATAGGTAGCAAATTCTTGTAAAGCTTTTGGTGTTGCGTCCGCACGATTTGAAGTTAACACACCAATTGGCGTTTTAGGAAGAAGCTTATTCATTTTTTTCATAGATTCAAAGTTAAAAGACTGAATAATTATCTTTTCATTTTGTGGTTTATCTAGGTTTCGTTCTTTTAATGCATCTGCCACTTGTTCTTCAATACCCGGGTAAAGTTCAGGAGATTTCAATTCAATTAAAATACCGACTTTTCCTTGGTAACGTTCAAGAATCTCTTCAAATGTTGGGATTTGTTCACCAGTAAATTGTTCTCCCTTCCAACTACCTGCATCAAGGCTTCTAAGCTGTTCAAACGTCAAATCCCCAACTTTTCCCGTTCCATCTGTTGTTCGATTTACCGTTGTATCATGGATCAGTACTAATTTTCCATCTTTACTTCTTTGAACATCGGTTTCAATGTAATCAGCTTTCATATCTACAGCTAGATCAAAAGCAGCAATCGTATTTTCAGGTGCATATGCTGTGGCCCCACGGTGAGCTACATTATCCACTTGTTTTCTTTCGCCTACTGTTGGTTCTGCTGCAAACGCCTGACTGAACGGGTTGAATAACAGCGAGAACGCTAACCCTGCACCTACTATTATTTTTTTGTTCATACTCTTCATCTCCCTATCTGTAATATGTATTACAACTATAATTCTAGAATATGGATGTTGATCTAGTATGTCATTATGTTTAAAGCTCTTTGCGATTTCTGTAAACGAAATTCAACCTTTCTTCTCATGATTTTTTACAAATCTACTACAGATTTTAAAAAACGGATTATTATACCACTACCTTTTACCTGTCATCATGCCTTACCAACATAATGGATGAAGTATCCAGAAACAGAGAGTTGCTATTTCAACAAGAGCAAAAAAATTTAATATCTAAACTATTACTAAAAAATTGGACCTCTGCAGAAAAATGTAATTTAACTGTTCATATATAAATATCTAATTTTTTTTAAGATACGTGCTCCATTAAATGCCCAATTTATTGAAAACAAGTTAAATGCACTCTTCAACATTCAGTGTAAATGTACGACCACGGTGGTCAAAAAAATCCCTCAAACTACAAGTTTGAGGGAACATAATCACACTTCAATTTTAGACTAAAATCCACTAAACATATTGATACCATGTTATTTTAACTCTATCAACGTTACGCACTCTACGTGTGAGGAGTTGATAGTGTATACAGATATAATAAATATATTGGAGTAGCACTTGCCTATATAATATATAGTAAATGATAAACAACACTATTTGAGGAGTATTTATATTTTGAATTAAGCAGAACCTAAGTATGTGGGGAGTGATTTATATATTCAAATCCATACTCCTGTGACAAGATGTCTCTTGAATCGATTAATCCTTCACTAAATTACTAGCTGCATTGTGAGCACTCCTATAAAAAGGATTGAATCTTCTTTTTTCTACTGGCAAATACTTAATTTGAAGCCTTTTACCATACTGTGCATTCTTTATTTTATATAATTGCTTCAACTCTTTTCTGACTTTTTGGAGCTTCATATTCTTTTTGGACCATTGCTTAAGTTCAACAATAACAACATGATCTTGGTTCCCATCCTCGCTCATCCCGAAATTGAATAATCTTATTAATCATTTTTTCATCCAAGATTTTCCCCTCAGCTATAATCTGTTATTCTCCTCCCATTTTATCAATTCTGGAAAAGTTTTCATTTGATTCACCATTTTTAATTAATAGCGAGAAATCTTCCCCCTATGATTCCAAAGCTAGGTTGTGAATGTATATGTGCTTTTCTATCATTAGAAATGAAGAGATTTCATAAAAAAGACCCCATATTACATTCCATGGAATCGATTATTGAGATGAAAAAAGGTCAGTCCTGACTGCATCCATGCAATAAGGGTCTGACCTTTTTATAGGAGGAACTTAACCGCTTTACCATGATGAACAATTTCTATATGTTCAAACGAAGAGTTTTCCCCTTTACAGTTGAGTCCTATCCTAATATCTAAGAGCCATTCCTTATAGAAAGGCTCTTTTCTCACATTGTCCTGATATTTGACATTTTATATTAACATTTTCAAATATTTTTCGAAGTTAACTCCCTCTACTTCTTGAACTTGCTCTAAGGAGGAATCATTGATGGCAGCTGTCAGGAATGCCTCCGCAAGTTGTACAGACTTTTCCAAGTTCTCACCACGCATTATGCTTCCCATAATCACAGATGCAAATAAATCACCAGTGCCAGAATAGCTTTTACCATTATACTGCATTCGATTATAAAAGATATTACTTCCATCCAAGTACATATTTCCGATAACCTTCTCGTCTGAATTTGCTGCCGGTGGATTGATGCCAGTGATGATTACCTGTGCTCCAGTCTCTTGCTGCAAAATACACCCAGCCTCTTCAATCGCTTTCATATAATCCTTCTCATCTGAGTAGCCACTCAACTTTTTATAAGACCTTCCGGTTAATAAACAGCACTCCGTCACATTTGGTGTAATCACATCTGCACGCTTGACAAGTTCTCTCATTAATACCAGCAATTCATCGGTAAAAAGCTTGTAGACTTCCCCCAAATCCCCCATTACCGGATCAACCAGTAAAATGGTCCCCTTCATATAAAATTTTTCCAAGAAGTGAAAAATAGTATTAATTTGCTCTTCGCCAGTAACAAAACCGATATGGATTCCATCAAAGGTTACCTTGAGTTTACTCCATTCCTCAATGAAATATTTCATTTTAGATGTAAGGTCTTCACAAAAAAAACTTGGATACCCGGTTTGTGCAGTCAATATTGCCGTTGGCAGGGGACATGCCTGCACGCCCATTACCGAAAGAACAGGTATTGCAGCTGTTAATGAACATTTTCCAAACGATGATAAATCCTGTATGACAGCAACTTTTTTCATAATTAACCTCCATAAGGCCGCCGATCTTTAACACTATTCATAATACCACAAACATAAAGAAGCGGAAAAATTACAACTGACCATTAAGTTTTTTTATAAATTGACACTTTTATATATGCCAGCACATTGCTAAAATCAAGAAAATTATAGTATGAAAGGGTTAGAGATATGCAAAATACACAAAGTTTCTCAAAGCCAGGGTATAAAACTTTTGATTTAATTCTTACAGCCATGTTAGTCGCACTTGTTTTCCTGTCTACTTTCTTGAATATTAAACTTCCAATTGCTGCAAATGGGGGTTTAGTGCATCTAGGAACTGCTATGCTTTTTATCGCAGCTTTCCTTTTTGGTCCTAAAAAGGCGGCACTTGCTGGTGCGATTGGAATGGCACTATTTGATCTAGCCGGCGGCTGGGCGTTGTGGGCACCGATTACCTTTGTTTCACGTGCCCTGGAGGGATATATCGTTGGTAAAATTGCTTGGTCCAATGGCCGTAATGGTAATAGTCTTGCATTTAATTTAATTGGAGCAATTGCTTCAATGCCCGTCATGATCGGTGTTTATTACATTGGGGAAGGAATTATGTACGGCAATTGGGTACAACCCGTAGCATCAATCCCCGGGGACGTCGTACAAAATATATTGGGAGTGATTGTTTCTCTTCCGGTTTGTATTGCATTGAAAAAAGTTCCTTATTTTAAGCGGTAACTAGCCTGTCCGTATTTGTATATTACAATAAAGGATGGTACATTTACCAAACATAAAGGAGGAGTACTTGCTGCTAGCGCATACTCCCCCTTTTTCATTTTTTCATTCACAAAGTTTTTTGCCATAGTCTCATCATACGTATGGTTGGTAAATTGAGTCTAAGATAGAGCATCCATCCATTGATGCTCTTCTAATAATCCTATTTGAAATGCTTATTTAATGGATTTCCTTGGACTTTTAACCAAATATCCTTGTGATTCTAGATAATCATTCAAATCCTGTCTTTACTAAAGGAGCATTATTCTTTAATAATTCTCATCTGGGTGCAAAGTTCTTTTTCAGTTATTTATCCTTTTTAAAATAATCTGGGCGACTGCTTCTATATGAGAAGTATGCGGAAACATATCCACAGGCTGAATAAACTTAACCTCAAAACTCTTGCTCAAAGTTTGAATATCCTTAGCTAATGTGGAAGGATTACAAGAAACATAGATAAGTTTTTCCGGCTTCACCTGTAAAATCGTCTGCAATAACTGGTTATCTAGTCCTGTTCTTGGCGGATCCACGACGATCACATCAGGTTTCCATCCTTTTTTCACCCATTTAGGCAGGACTTCTTCCGCTTTGCCCGGTACATATTTTGTGTTGGTGAACCCGTGACGCTTGGCGTTTTTCTTCGCATCTTCAATCGATTCTGGAATGACGTCCATGCCGCGGACTTCTGCTGCCTGATCTGCCAGCCATAAACCGATGGTCCCAACACCACAATAAGCATCAACGACTTTTTCCTTGCCGGTTAACCCTGCTGCTTTTTTCACTTCATTATAGAGTTTGACGGTTTGATAAGGGTTTAGCTGGAAGAACGTTCGTGCGGAAAGCTCAAATTGGAGGTCCCCCAAAGTCTCTTGGATGAAATCTTCTCCAGCTAATGTTGATGTCTCTTCACCAAAAATCAGAGATGTTTTTTCCCCATTAATGTTTTGAACAATTGATTTTACATTTGACAGACGCTTTTGAATTTCCTCAATGATTTGTTCCTTTTTGGGTAAATCCTTTTGTGAGGTAATCAGAACCACTTGTAATTCCCCAGTCTGCACTCCTACCCGTGTAACAATGGTTCGGATGACGCCTTTTCCGGTTTTTTCATTATATACAGGTACCTTTAATTCCTCTAGGATAGCCTTAACCTTGGCCGTTGCTTCATTGGTTTGTGAGTGCTGGACCGCGCATTGTTCGATATTAATTAATTGATGGGAATTAAGTCCATATAATCCCGCCAGCAGTTTTCCGTTTTTTTCACCGACCTGGAAGCTACTCTTATTCCGGTATTCCCACGGGTTTTCCATGCCAATCGTGTTACGGATGTCCAGCTTATCAATTGAGAGTTTGGTATGGCGCTCCAATGCCTGTATCACTACATCCCGTTTTTCTTTGAGCTGTTGATCATAGCTCAAATGCTGAAGCTGACAGCCCCCACATTGATCGTACACCGGACAAAGTGGTTTCACCCGATGCTGTGATTGTATGCGGATTTTTTTAATTTTGGCTTCGGCATGTCTCGGATGGATCTTGGTGGCCTCCACTACCACTTCTTCCCCTGGTAGAGCTCCGGGTACAAACACGACTTGCTTTTTAAAATAGCCGACCCCTTCCCCATTGATTCCGAGTCTTTTGATGGTTAGTGGAAAAGTTTGTTTTGGTTGAATTTTGATGGATTGTTCTGTTTTCATTTATTTCACTCCAGATGGTTCGATGCTTCGCCATAGATACAGGGAAGCATAGCTTAAATAGGGCTCCCAGTCTTGATTATATTGAGCCATTTCTTCATAGGTTGGTTTTCTTTCTAATTGATACAATTTTTTAATGCCGTTTTGAATGCCGATGTCGGCCAAAGGAAACAGATTTGGCCTTCCTAGTCCAAACAGTAGGAAATTCTCGACAGACCATTTACCAATGCCGCGAATTTTGGTTAGTTTTTCAAAGATTTCCTCGTCAGGCTTAGTTTTTAAAGCATCGAGATCTAAGCCGTTTTCGACAATTTCTCGGGAAATACCGATGATATATTCCGCTTTCCTTCCACTAAACTGCAAATGTCGCAATTGTTCCACGGTAATACCGGCGACCGTTTCCGGTTTCGGGTAAAACCATACACCGTCCACATCGTAACCAAACGTTTTTACAAACCGGTCATTCAACGTGTAAGCAAAGGTCATATTAATTTGTTGATGGATGATGCATTTAACTAAGCTTCCATACAAATCAAAGTCAAGAACCAGCGGTGTTCCTCTGAATTGTTCAAAAATCGGCTTTAAGTCTGTTTTGGAATAGTGCTCGTTAATTGGTTGTAATGGGACATTCCATTGAAAAATTTCAGAGAGTCTTTGGATGATGGGTTCATTTAGGGTATGTCCTTTTAAAATAAAAGCCGGTGCTTCTACCGTTCCAATTGCTGTGACATCTACTACAAAAGGTTCGTTATTTACCACAACTGGAACACGGATCGAGCGTTTTTCTAAATCCAAATCCCTTAGAGGATCCGGTGCATGCCGTTCCAACACACTGTCAAAGTTATACGGTCCGTCAATCATAATGGTTTCTTGCCCCACGAAAGCTCCCATCCCTCTTCATTTTTCCTGTATTATAGCATGAAAAGGGGAAAAACCGAATTTCAAACGAAATTCGGTTTATTTAATCTTGATATCATCAAGGCTCCTAAATTTGTAGCCTTTCTTTTTCAAATCCTTAATCGTTTTTTCAAGGGCATCGGCGTTGTCTTTGGAAACAGAATGAAGTAGCATGACGCAACCAGGATGCACTTGCCGCATGATGTTATCGTAGGAATATTGCCAGCCTTTTTGCTGATTAATGTTCCAATCGACAAAAGCGAGCGACCAGAATACATGAGTATACCCTTCTTCCTTGGCAATTTGCATGGTGCGTTCGCTAAAAATGCCGCGTGGCGGTCGGAGATATTTCATTTTCTTCTGACCGGTTAATTCTTTTGTTTTGTCCCTAACACTATTGAGTTCTACTCTGATTTTTTCATCACTAACTGAGGTAAAATCCGGATGATGCCAGGAATGATTCCCGATAATATGTCCTTCTTTTACCATCCGTTTGACCAGTTCCGGCTGCGAATTGAGGTAATGGCCTGTTACAAAAAAGGTAGCGGGCACTTTTTCCTTTTTCAATACATCGAGTATTTGTGGTGTATAGCCATTTTCATAGCCGCTGTCAAAGGTCAGATACAAGGTCTTTTTAGTTGGATCTCCCTTGTAAAAAGCACCGTATTTGGCTAGGAGCTGATCATATTGCGCCCCAGCTTCTGCAGGCTGTTCGTTGACTGCTTTTTTAAAGCCCCAATGGATAGCCTGATTGGATGTAGCATATGTAACAATCGGGATTAGTAAGATAAGCATACTAATTAAGCTTAAAACTTTTTTCATCCATGTTCCCCCTATTTTGTTTTTTATAGTGTTTGTTTTGTGGAAGAAAACATGATTGGAATATTTTAGGGAAGTGGTTGATGGTAGACCCGATCTTTCGTTGCACCACTGTGCGGTAAATTTAAAAGGGTAAGTTGGTAGGCGGCTGCCCTTGAGGAAGGCAAGTGGAGAAATTCCTTTAATTCTGCATTTGTAATAGAAGGTTTCATAAGCAGAAAAAATACATCAACCGCATGTATATGGGCCGTATTTGATATAATCCCACATGACTGACATACCCATTTTCCATTACGATATTGCATTGGGATCGCCAAACAATCGGGGCATTGGACCCCTGGTTTAATTTCGTTTCTTTCAATATTATACTTGTTTAAAATATCGATTCTGTTGGGTGTGTGTTGTTGAAGAATCAATCTTTTTATTTTACTGATTGTTTTTGGATCAAGGACGTCTTTTTTATAAACGTCTCCAAACTCGTTAATTTTCATCAAAAGATTTTCAGCTTTGCAAACTCTTTTTTCTGCTTCTATATAGCCTGAAGCTATGTTGATTACGCTTGATTTATTGCTGATGCAGACGAGATGTTCCATTGGGATTTTTGGAATTTGATTTGGTTCAAACCAGTCTTGTAGAAGAATTTTTTGACGATTAACTTGAGCAAGGGGATTTTCGTATATATTGACTATATGATCTTGGGTTTGTGTTAGTTGATGTTTTTCAAAAAGTAATGTTCCTGAATAGTATTTCCCTTCAATCACAAGGGATGTTTTGGGGGAGAAAAGATAGGAGTCAATTTGAAAGTGGGATTCGTTGACCGGGAGTCTGATATCCTGAAATATGAAGTATTTTTTTGGAGGAAGCAAATTTAAATAGTAGTTAATTTTCTGTTCCCCATGGTACCCGGCGCTAAAGATTCTAAAATTCTCTTCGACTGTTGGTCTTTGTGGATGATTATCACTTAACCGGGGTAATAGCACTTCATGTTGAGCTAAGATGATTGGTTTAGTAAGATTTTTTACAAACAACTAGATCCCTCCTAAGCATTTTTTTGAGTATTTCGACATACTCCTTCATTATTCCTTCTCACATTAGATTTTCCCATCCACTTCCATGTAATCGATTGCAGGTAAATTCTTTTATTATTCCCTTCCAAGGAGTATAATTAAACCGTCAAAAAGTTGTAAAATTTAAAAAGATACTTAGGGGAATACGGGAAAGGGGAAAGAAAAATTGGATATTGCAAAATTTCAAAAAAGCATGTACAAGCTAGTTGTCGAAACTTCTACTAAGCTTCCGAAAGACGTTCGTCGCGCTGTTAAGGCTGCTAAGGAACAAGAAAATGCTGGAACACGGGCGGCAATGAGCCTTGCTACAATCACGAACAACATTAAAATGGCGGACGAGCAGGTATCGCCAATTTGCCAGGATACTGGTCTTCCTACATTTAAGATTAAAACTCCGGTTGGCGTCAATCAGTTGGAGTTGAAAGAAGCCATTAGAAATGCTGTTATTCAAGCGACAAAAGAAGGAAAATTGCGTCCAAATGCGGTTGATTCATTAACTGGCGAAAACAGTGGAGATAACCTTGGTGCTGGATTACCAGTGTTTAAATTCGATCAATGGGAAAAAGATTATATCGATGTCCGCTTAATTTTAAAAGGCGGCGGTTGTGAAAATAAAAATATTCAATATAGCTTACCTTGTGAACTTGAAGGGCTGGGTCGTGCGGGCCGTGACCTTGATGGAATTCGTAAATGTATCATGCATTCCGTTTACCAAGCACAAGGCCAAGGCTGCAGTGCTGGATTCATTGGAGTCGGCATCGGCGGTGATCGTTCTTCAGGCTATGATTTAGCGAAGGAACAATTATTCCGCTCTGTTGAAGATGTAAATCCTAATGAAGATCTTCGCAAACTAGAAGAATATGTGATGAAAAATGCCAACAAGCTTGGCATCGGAACAATGGGCTTTGGCGGCGAGGCAACTCTTTTAGGCTGTAAAGTTGGTGTAATGCACCGAATTCCGGCAAGTTTCTATGTATCAGTTGCTTATAACTGTTGGGCTTTCCGCCGTATGGGGGTAAGTGTTGATGCTGAAACTGGCGAAATTAAAGAATGGGCTTATCAAGATGGTGAGTTTATCGATTTTGCTGAAACTGAGGCTGAAAAAGAAACCGCTGCTGCTAGTGCTGATGATGAAGTCATTACGTTGCAGGCACCAATTACTGAAGAACAAATTCGTTCTTTGAAGGTCGGCGATGTCGTCCAAATTAATGGATTAATGTACACTGGTCGTGACGCGATTCATAAATATTTGTCTGATCACGATGCCCCAGTTGATTTAAATGGACAAGTAATTTATCACTGTGGTCCAGTCATGTTAAAGGATGAAGTTGGCGTATGGCATGTTAAAGCTGCCGGCCCAACGACAAGTATTCGCGAGGAGCCTTATCAAGGCAATATTATGAAGAAATTTGGCATTCGCGCGGTGATTGGTAAAGGCGGAATGGGACCAAAGACGTTGGCTGCTCTTCAAGAACATGGCGGGGTATACTTAAACGCTATTGGCGGCGCCGCACAATATTATGCTGACTGTATCAAATCTGTTGAAGGTGTAGACCTAATGCAATTTGGTATTCCGGAAGCAATGTGGCACTTACGCGTTGAAGGTTTCAAAGCTGTTGTGACGATGGACTCACATGGTAACAGCTTACATGCGGATGTGGACAAATCTTCTTTGGAGAAATTAGGGCAGTTTAAGGAACCGGTTTTTAAATAAGAGGTATTTGAGTAGACGAGTTGTTGGCGTCTACTCTTTTTTTACGTAAGATTTGTTACTATCTTTTTGGAAAGTGTTGATATCTTCCACATTCTCGTTGAAATCTCACCCATTTACGTCGATATATCCCCTTTTTACGTCGATATCTAATTTCCCAAATCTTA
>NZ_JBALNY010000067.1:0-1130 GCF_036962145.1 Bacillus sp. JJ1764
TTTCCCTTGGGTTTTTTCTGTGGAATAAAGCTGGTTAGGTTGGAACATTGTTTAATATTTGGTAATATTTACAAACGAATATTTGAGAATAGATGGAGGAATTTGTCGAGAAGGAAGGGTTTACAAATCTACATTTTCCTACAATAATTAAAATTATATTAATATTCTAATAGTTTTGACAAGACTTACAACAAGAACGATTGCATCCTGTGAATTTGGAATATTAATTTTAAATTATTATTGGGAGGCATCGAGTTTTATGGTTTATCAGCAAAAGCCGTGGCTAAAGTTTTATGATCCAAGAATTACTGAACATGTAAGTATCGAACATAATTCCCTTTATAATTTCCTTGAAGATGCAGTAAACCGTTACAATACGAAACCTGCCTTTACCTTTTTCGGAAGGGAAATTACTTATAACGATACCTTGGCTATTACAAATCAGTTGGCGTCAGCATTACATAAATCAGGATTCATAAAAGGTGATCGTTTGGCAATTATGTTGCCTAATTCTCCTCATTATATTTTCTCCTTATTTGCCATTTTTCGATTGGGCGGAATCGCTGTACAAGTGAATCCGATGTACGTGGAAAGAGAAATAGAGCACGTATTAAATGATTCAGGTGCAGAGTATATGATAGTGCTTGATGCGCTTTATTCAAAAGTAAAAAAAATTCAAACGAATACTTCTCTTAAAAAAATTATTGTTGTCAGCTTCGGTGGAGAAAGAGTCAGTTTACCGGAAGGTGATGTATATTTTGATCAATTCCTTGATCAACAAATCCAAATTCCTCATATCGACATTGATCGAGATGAAGACGTTGCCATTTTACAGTATACCGGAGGAACAACAGGCCTCTCTAAAGGTGTTATGTTGACTCATAGCAATCTATTATCTAATTTTAATATGGTTTGTGATTTTGCTTATAAAGCATGTGATAACAAGCCTGAAGATTTTAAAATGATCACCGTCCTCCCAATGTTCCATGTCTACGGCCTCTCTAGTGTGGCGTTGTGTGGAATCCGTGAAGGCGCTAATCAAATTGTATTACCTCGATTTGATCCAAAGGAAGTTATGGAAATCGTCAAAACAGAAAAGCCGTTCCAAATGTCAGGTGTACCAACCATGT
>NZ_JBALNY010000067.1:1140-6438 GCF_036962145.1 Bacillus sp. JJ1764
CTACTATATAAGCTGCGGTGGAGCGCCTCTTCCTGTGGGGGCAGCTAAATTATTTGAAAAGCGAACTGGTGCGACCCTTTTTGATGGCTACGGCCTTTCAGAAGCTTCACCGACCGTTATTTTTAATCCACCATTCGTTCCAAGAAAATATGGAAGTATCGGAATCCCTGTCCAAAGCACAGTGATAAGAATTGTTTGGGAAACGGACGAAGGGTATGTGGATGCACCAGTAGGTGAAGCAGGCGAGCTGATTGTTAAAGGTCCTCAAGTCATGAAGGGCTATTGGAATTGTCCTGAGGAGACGGCACAAGTTATTAAAGATGGTTGGCTCCACACTGGTGATATCGCCAAAATGGATGAAGACGGTTATTTCTATATTGTTGATCGTAAGAAGGACATGATTATCGCAAGCGGCTTCAATGTTTATCCAAGTGAGATTGAAGAAGTTCTATATCAATTGGAAGCGGTTGAAGAAGCACTTGTTGTTGGTGTTCCGGATCCATATCGCGGAGAAACAGTCAAAGCCTATGTGAAAGTGAAGCCAGGGTATTCTATTACAGAAGAGGAAATTAAACAGTTTGGTAAGGACAATCTTGCCCCATATAAAGCACCGAAAGAGGTAGAAATACTTGAAGAATTGCCAAAGTCATCAGTAGGAAAATTATTACGAAGAGTACTGAGAGATCAAGAAAAATCAAAATTAAAAGTTTGATTGTTGAGGGAGGAATTTAGGAATGCAAATACAGGACTTATTTAGCTTAAAGGGCAAAACAGCCATTGTCACTGGAGGCGGCAGGGGTTTAGGGCAACAAATTGCCATTGCCTATGCAGAAGCGGGAGCCAATGTGGTGATTTGCTCGAGGAATCTAGATGCTTGTGAACAATTGACCGCGGTCTTTAAAGAGAAGGGTGTTCGTTCTCTTGCTTTAAAATGTGATGTATCCAATCAAGAAGATATACAGCATGTTGTCGACGAAACGCTGAAGGAATTTGGGAGAATTGATATCTTGGTTAATAACAGTGGAACCAGCTGGGGAGCTAACGCCTTGGAAATGCCTGCAGATAAATGGGACAAGGTAATGGACATTAACTTAAAGGCTGTTTTCCTTTTTTCACAGGCAGTTGGAAAAGTGATGGTCGAACAGCGATCTGGAAAAATGATTAATATCGCATCTATTGCAGGAATGGGCGGTCAGGATGCTTCCATTATGGATGCAATTGGATATTCTGCAAGTAAGGGCGGAGTGATCTCCTTTACGAAAGATTTAGCAGTTAAGCTAGCTCCTTACAATGTTCACGTAAATGCGATTGCCCCAGGATTCTTCCCAACAAAAATGGCAAAGATGGTTTTGGACCACTCTGGAAAGAAAATCCTTGAACGTACACCAGCCGGACGCTTTGGTTCAGATGACGATATGAAGGGACCTGCATTATTTTTAGCATCACCTGCTTCTGATTATGTATTCGGACATGTATTGGTTGTAGATGGAGGAACAACTGCAGGGGTTCAGTAAAGATTCTGAAATTTTTCCGAATTTAAAATTGGCTGACTTGTAGGGAGTGCAAAAATATGTTTTGATGGAAATAGATATATTTTTTAAACAAAACATACCAACTAGTCAGTTAGAGGGTTTCCAATGGAAAAATTACCCGAAGATCCTATTGAATTTTTTAAAGAATTAGAAAAAGAACTCAATAAACAGATTCATCAGTCAACCAATAACCGCACATTTACGACCGCATATGGGAGAGCTTTAGATAGACATCTAAAACGTTTAAAGCGTCACAAAAGATTAACAACTAGGTGGTTAAACCAGTTAAATCTTGCGAATAAAGATGAAATAGCCTCCCTTTCGGTCAGATTAGTAGATTGCGAGGAAAAACTAGATCTTCAAGATGAAGTGATTTTTTTAATTAATAAGGAACAAAAATCAAACCTAAGCAGCATCAGACAATTCAAAAGTTCCTTAGAACTATTATTAGCGGTTTTGGAAAAGGAAATAAGTGATACTCAGAAAAATAAAATAGAAACTTTAGAAGTAGAATTGGCTGAATTGAAACAATTATTTAAATCAGAGTGAATTAAAGGAGAATCGAATATGACGGAAAGAGAAAATACAGTAGAAAAGCAGTTTTCAAGTTTAGACCTAGTCTGGAAAATTGGGTTAGATGAAGTAGATGCATGGGCAGAACGCTATAACAAACGTGACGAAAAATTTTTGGAAATGGTTAAAAGCTATGTTGAAACAGTAAAGAGAAATCAAGAAAATGTAAAAACTGTTAGTGAACAATTTGGAAGGGAATTAAAGGAATGGGAAAAGGCTGCGAGAGAAGAGCTTATGGTAACCACTACCTCTCTCCAGCATTTTTTCCCGGTTAAATCATATGAGGAAATAAATCAAGTTGTCGATGATATTCAAAATAAAACAGCATCGATTTTGTTAACTCCCATTCAGTCATTAAATAATTTGCAGGCGCTTGACAAATATTTGGATGCAGTTGAGCAATATATCAATTATAGAAAGAAAGCGCGTCATAAGTATATTGATAGTGTAAAGAAAACAACAGCTGTATTATACGAGAACCAAAAGGTTATTGTAGATTTAGTTTCCAAGCAAGTAAAGTCAGCCATTTTTCCATTTCAAAAATATATACAAAACGTTTCAGAATTAACCAAATCTTAAAGAGGTGACCCAATCATGTCTGATCACAAAACGTTTGATCCATTTGAGGCTTTTCATAAGATGAGCTTGTTATGGGAAAAACAAATCAATGATTTTATCTATCTATGGACCAATAACAATGAATTTGTAAAAGTAAGCAATATGGGAACAGAGCTTCATTCTCGGTATTTAGAGCAATTAAAAAAGAACCAAGAAATGATGGCCAGTGTCCTTAATTTGCCTACTAAAAGTGATATTACCAATGTTGCCAATCTAACCATTCAGGCAGAGGAGAAAATCGAAGCACTCGAGGAGCAGCTTTGGGAACTGCAGGATTCGGTAAAATCTCAGAGCAAAGATCTTGAAAGTGTTGTTGAGATTTCCAAGGAAGTTATTAAACTGTCAAAGCAATTAAAAACAGAATTAACGAAGACCAAAAAAGAAGTGGCAGATACGAAGAGCCTCCATGCAGAGCTACAAGAAATGAAATTTGAATTGCTGAAATTAAACCAATTTAAAGAAGAGTTTGAAACACTGAAACAGTTCATGGAAAAAACAGCAGAACCTGAGTTAACAGGAACAGGTTCATCTAAATAATCGTAAAAAGGAGGGAAAGAAGTGGCTGTTGAATCACCAATAAAAATTCCAGGATTAGATTATGAAAAAGAAATGAGCCGATGGAAAAATATTTATAAGGCATTGACAGAACCTGAGCCGAAAATGGGACACACACCCAGGACTGAAGTGTGGAGAAAAAATAAATCCGTCCTTTGGCATTACCCTGCAAAGGAAAGAAAATACGAAATCCCATTGTTCTTTGTTTACTCCCTTTTTAATAAACCATACATTTTAGATATTGCCCCTAAGGCAAGTGTGATTGAGGGCTTAACAAATATGGGCTATGAAGTGTATCTACTTGACTGGGGTACTCCTGGATATGAGGATAAAAATATCGGGCTAGATACGTATATTGAAAAATACCTAAGAACAGCCGTTAAACGCGCAATTCGTCATTCTGGTGCAGAAGAGATTAGCTTAGTTGGGTATTGCTTAGGCGGTACCATCGCTTCTATTTACGCTTCCATTGCTGAAGAGCCAATTAAAAACTTAATTGTTGCAACCGTTCCGATTGATTTTGGACCATTTATGGGACCAGATAAATGGGCAGAAGGATTAAGACAGGGTGATTTTAATATTGATCACTTTATTGATGTATATGGAAATGTACCTCCTCAATATGTAGAAGGCATGTTCAGAGCCATTGGAGCACCCATTTATTTTACCAATTATACCATGCTGTTGCATCGTGCACATGATCATCGATATGTTGATAAATGGCGCAGGATGAATAGATGGACCCTTGATCAGGTTCCATTTACCGGGGAAGCTTACCGTCAATTGGCAAAGGAATTGTTTAAAGAAAACAAGCTGGTAAAAGGCGAATTAATGATTGGCAATAAAAAGGCAGATTTAAAGAATATCAAAGCCAATTTATTCGTTGTTTCAGGTTCTAGAGACAATTTGATTTTGGAAGAACAAAGTAAGCCAATTATGGATCTTGTCTCAAGCGAGGACAAAACGTACATTGTTGTTGAAACAGGCCATGTTGGTCTTGCCCTATCAGGATTATTTGCTAAGATTGTGGATCAGTGGGCGGCCAGTCATTCTAATCTACTGTAAATAGTAATAAAACACAGTACAAAAACATAGAATGGTATGGGCAACAGAAGAAGAGGAAGGAATATTCCTTCCTCTCTAACTTGCCGTTTTGTGTTTGTTTAAAAAAGTGCGGAGTACTTTATTAAAGGAATCCTTTGCTTCCAACTTGGCAACATGGCCGGTATTTTTAAAAATCACAAACTCCGAGTGGCGGATTTGTTTATGCATGAGGTATTGAACCCATACAGGAATAACAGAATCGTATTGGCCTCCGATAATGAGAGTAGGAACTTTAATTTGATTGAGCAAACAGAAATTATTTACTTGCAAACAGGCCTCCATCGATTTGAAATAAAATTCTTTATGAGGTTGATAAAATTTTGAAAAAGAATCGAGATTTTCTTTTGACCAAGAATAAAGGCAGAGCTTTGCCGCAGTTTCCTTGATTTCATCGGGAGAACCGCCGGATTTACGATTTTTCCGGTATTCCAAATAAAGTTTTCCTAGCCGTTTTGGAGCATAATGGAATGTGCTTACAAGAAGAAGGGAGAGGCACATTTCCGGGGCTTGGCGGTAAATCTCCTGTGCCACCATACCACCCATAGATAGACCGCAAATGTGAGCGCTCTCAACTCCCAGACCTTTCAAAAGACTGATTACATCAGCAGCAAAATTTTCAATAGAAATCACACCGGGATTCAGATATTCACCGTGGCCCCTTAAATCCGGGATAATCAAATCAAATTGATCGGCTAATTCAAACTGGTTGGACCAACCTTCCTTTATTTCACCAAGACCATGAATAAGTACCAAGGGCTCACCTGAACCAAGACGCAAATAAGGAATTTCCATGTTGCTTTTAAAAAATGAAGTCAAAATTCATTCCTCCTAGTCGTTTTGATTACCTTTGTTTCCATTATCAATAAAGGATATACGCTTCTAATATTATGATTATTCTATTGTATAATCATTGTTG